>DUJJ01000118.1 GCA_013329865.1 Candidatus Poseidoniaceae archaeon | reverse complement strand
TTAGGTGCGGTGTTAAGATAAGCCTGTAATAGTGATTTACGCGCTGCTGTAGTCATTCCTCTGGCGAACGAGATTTGTTGCTCGATTAGCATGAGAGTAGCCAAACCGGGAAGACGATCTGGTTCACACATCAGGTGCTCGACCAGTGAACGAATATCGGCAATGAAACTAAACTCTTCACCATCGACCGATAAAGTTGCAAGGTCGATATTCAGCCTAGGCAGACCAACAGTGTATTCAGAGTGCGGTGCTCGCCAAAGTGTCGTAACTTTTAATTCAGCCTCGATGTCCTTTAATCGATCGTTCCAACGACGTTCGGTATTGGGCGTTGAGAACTCATTTAACGCTGAATGAATGCTGCCGAGTTTATCTGCAACCCGCTCCGCTTGAAGGGATTCAATACCCGAGACAATTTCTGAGCAGTCATAAACTGCAATTCGATCTTGATTTTCAACATAATATACCATGCTAGGTAACTCTATCGCCAAATCTTCCAATGCTTGCCGCCAAGGTTGATACTGCACGAGTCTAGACAAATCGTTACCAACAGCAAACGGACTTATTCTGGCAATCTGATGGTCATTTAATTTCAACAATATTCCCTTTCTATCGTGCTTGATAACCTCAGCAGTGGTCACCTCTGGCCAGTCGCCCCATATGTCTCCACTTTCTGGCCGATGCTGCCACCATTCATCGGACAAACAGGCAGCAAAATTCCAACACTGAATCGAGCCAAAAACGGTTTGAACAACACCCGATTCTGTATCTGCGGAATCGTCAGTGATGATTCCACTAGGCCACCACGGAGCGTCGTCCATAACAATCGCAGTAGTTCGCCACACAAAAGACCGATGTTTCGGTGATGATGTAAAACGGGGTTACCATAAAATGGGAGCCATATATGCAACTACTGTGTCACGACGAATTGTCATGCCAAATGTCATCCAAACGGCTGATAAAAAGCGCACTAAGTGGGGCTTGTTCACTACATTGTTAGTAACCTCGCTGCTCTTTATGATGGTTGGGGGAAGTATTGAGCCTGACCAAGATTTACTTGATGAGTGTGGGGAATATTACGATGATTACTACGACGATAGCGAGGAGTGCGAGGAAGCTAGAGACCAAGAAGCGAGCAGTAGCTTCGTTGCCGGATTTGGTGGCTTATTCTGCTGCGGCGCGATCATCGTTGGGATAATGTCCCTATCTGCCGGTGGTGCGTCAACCAGAGCAGTGATAGTCAACCAAGGATACGTACCTACACAAACCGCAGTTCAGCCAAATCAACAAGTAATTCAGACCAGCGCTGGACTGAACCAAAGGACGACCGGGCAGATGCCACTGAACGCTGCTCGAACTGGGCAAAGCGATCAACAAGCGAAATCTGTTACCACTCCCGCCACTAAACCCTCCAGCGCACCATCAATGGACGAAATTGACAAACTTGCTCAGGAAGCTAAGAACCTAGAACTAGCTAGAGATTTCCCCAAGGCGGCAGAAATGTATCAAAAAGCTGGTTTGTTTGCTGAAGCGGGAAGAATTAGACAAACCTATCTCGAAAATGAGAAACCAATGGTGCAAATTGGTCAAATTGGTGACTCAGTGGTAAAAGACTCTGTTATCATGGGCGATAAACAGTCTAACCTCTGCCCAAATTGCGGTGATGCAATACAACCTGAATGGAAATTCTGTCCGTCATGCAATATTCCGCTGTGAGGGATTGAATGGATTTTGCAAGTTATTCGCTAGCGTTATTGGTCGGATTTGTCGTAACTAGATATGTGACTGAGACCACAAAAATTCACTTAAGATTCAAAGGATTGTGGATTCATCACTGGATTTTAGCCGCTGTGGCAATGATTGCCTTATGGTACCTAGAGATAGACAAACCGTATTTGTGGGGTGCTTTAACCGGTGTAGCATTGGAGGGCTTACCTAGAAAAAACTGGTCAATCAGGCAACGTAAGTAAGCAAACCGAACCGTTTAGTTCTACAATCACATAACATTATGAATCAAATTACAGTAAGATGAAACTGGCCACGGGAGTTCAATTCATGCATCGACGAGTAAGGGTTCCTTCGAGGATCAACATCATCGGAGAGCATACTGATTATGCCGGTGGGCTTGCGTTACCATTCGCAATTGATGCTTTTTTGGAGTTGGAAATCATACCTGGCAATAGCGACTTTATTGGCGATGAAACCGTTGTCCGACTTTGGCAGGCTGCCGGCGGCTATCCTGCTGAGTTAGTGGTCAACAGTAGTATACCTATCGGAAAAGGCATGTCCTCTTCGGCGGCATTATGTGTCGCAATCGTTATTGGCACAAGGCCGGATTTGGACAGGCTAGATATTTGCCTAGAAGCTCAAAGATTAGAACACGAAGTTCTGGGGACTAAATGTGGTTTACTCGACCAAATGGCGATGGTGTTTGCGCGTAAAAACTACGCTTGTTTGATTAATTTTGAAGAGTTGTCTGTCGAGCACATTGCGATACCAACAGCTTGGCGATTCAAATTAGTCGATTCCAAAATCCATCGAAAACTAGCTGATATTGACTACCAATCGAATGCTGAATACCGTTTTGAACACCTGGCTAAAGAAAATCAACGGGTAATTGAGGCATTAGATTCTGATGCTAAGGAATTAGGGCTTTTACTGAATCAATCACATCAATCACTAGTAAATTTAGGCGTCAGCTTACCGGAAATCGATAATTTAGTAAGTAATTTGCAATCAATGCCCGGAGTTCACGGGGCGCGTATGATGGGTGGTGGTTATGGTGGCATGATTCTGGCGATCGTCGAAAGCGACGAATTACTACCAGATTCATTGACGGTTTCAAGCACTGGAGCGTTCAGTTTTGAAGAATTCTCTTAATTTTGACAGCCGATCAGGAGTCCCCATGTCCCAAAACTTGGTGTTGTCAATATGAGCGCCAATCTTCCCTGACAATTTAGGGTAAACTGTATCTTCCCAACTCCATTTTCCGTCCCGACCAAACAGTAAAACAATGCGTTTGCTTACTACGCTTGTGCCGGCTTCATAACCATTAAAATCTGGATTGAGTGAATGTTTGTTGTATTTCACCACTCGGTTGTTGGCGTGAAGTAAATTCATACTTTCGTGGCCCTCTGTGACCGTCATAGTCATCAGATTGCCCTCTTCTCTATGCTGG
Organism: Candidatus Poseidoniaceae archaeon; assembly: GCA_013329865.1. GTDB lineage: Archaea > Thermoplasmatota > Poseidoniia > Poseidoniales > Poseidoniaceae > MGIIa-L1 > MGIIa-L1 sp8725u. Next base: position 2,664 of record DUJJ01000118.1, on the reverse strand, counting down.
TTTACCAACTTACCATAGTTAATTGGATGGAAATCATCGCCCCACAATAGCAGAAACTCTGGTTCGAGAAAATCTACTGCATTCCATAATGCGCCACCTGTGCCTAATGGCACCGGCTCTCGGACGAAGGTCAGAGATACTGAATCGTGAGTATACTGGTCAAATTTATCACCTAAGTGACCCGTCAAAATCAGCGCACGGTTGCAGCCTTGCAGGCTAATCCAGTCAAGTATGTGGCTTATCATCGGTCTATCGTCCACCTCTACCAGGGACTTCGGAATATGCTGGGTGATTGCTCCCAACCGTGTCCCTAGCCCGCCTGCAAGTATCACTACCTGCGGCATGTCAATCGGGGTACTGGAGCCGGAGTCCATGTAAGGGTTTATAGGACATGAGACCTATTAAATAAACCCAATAGTGTTTTTACTGATGAGTTCGGTTAGGTTGTTTCATAACCCGCCCGTTGATACCTTGGAAAAGACATAACCTCAAACGGGTGAAGGATTTGTTCGGGTCCATGTCGGAACATATTGCCTACCCGTCTAACATCAATATCGTCAATACATCTTTCCTCATTGGAATGCCGATTATTGCCTTGACGTCACTCGTTTATTATTCAATGAATTACGGTATTTCTTGGTTTGAACCAGTCATCTTTACCGCGTTTTATTTGGCTTCTGGACTATCAATCACTGCTGGCTATCACCGTTTGTTTAGTCATCGAACTCACAAAGCAGCATGGCCACTCAAATTATTCTACGCGCTATTTGGTGCCGCAGCCTTTCAAAACTCGGCCATAAAGTGGTGTAGTGATCACCGTCGACACCATCTAGAAACCGACAAGGAAGATGACCCTTACTCCGTCACTCGCGGCTTCTTTTGGGCGCACGTCGGTTGGGTTATGGTTGACGAAGGTGACGACGAGGTTGACAAGGTCGATGATCTCAAAGCTGATAAAATCCTTGCTTGGCAAGACCGTAACATCTTCCTGATTGGGTTTTTAGTTGGTATTTTGCTACCTGCACTGGTTGGTTATGCGTGGGTAGGTGGAGTTCATGGCTTCTTAGGCGGACTTGTCTATGGTGGGTTCGTCCGTGTGGTTGTTGTCCATCACGCCACCTTCCTAATTAACTCCGCAGCACACACATGGGGCACTCAGCCGTATTCGACACAGAACACCTCCAGAGACTCGCCACTGTTGTCATTCCTGACATTTGGTGAGGGCTATCACAACTTTCATCATACCTTCCAAGCAGACTACCGCAATGGTCACAAATGGTATCACTGGGACCCATCGAAATGGCTGATTAAATCTGCCTCATGGGTCGGCTTAACCAGAGACTTGCACAAGATGTCGAATAAAGTAATCGAGTCTAGGAAAATGAAACGCGCCTTCCAAGAAGAAACCGAAGGCAGTGAAGTGGAAATCCAATTCCAAGAAAAATTCAAAGAATGCATGGCTCAATTGCGTGGTGGCTTCAGTGAATTAGTCCAGCGACGAAAAGAATACAAGATTGCTAAACAATCCAAGAGGTCTGAAACTAAAACCAATTGGAAGGCAATTAAAGAGAGTCACAAAAATCGCATCCGACAGTGCAAAGCCAACATAGCTGAGGCACGGAATGATTTCCGGCTACTAGTTGAGTCTATGAAAATGGACCGCAGCGGGAAAGCAACTGTTGCTTAGTCTTCGTCTTCATAGCGTTCGATTGTAGCACATTGGGTTACTGTCTGACAATCATTGGTCAGTTCAGTTTCAGGAGTTGCCATAACCGGTGACAAATCCCCGTATTCAAGCAACAAACTAGGTCCCTGTGCGAGATAGTAGACCGATCCTCTACCGTCACGTGAGTCTTGTGCTGACGAGTTATTGCTCGCAGCGCAGTCTCCAGTGCAACCATCAGCAAATGCGACATATACTCGTCCTTCGCGGTCGATATGCAAATCATTGAAATCCAACAAATTGCGGTTCGAGCCACCAATGTCTCGGCAGTCTCCCGAATTCAAACAAATCGAGCCAACTTGAACTGGATCGTCGGTCACTCTGTAGGTATGGAATGTCGGTTCTGGGTCGAGGGCGTTCAGACTGTAAGTGATGTATAAGTGATAAGTAACATTATTGGGAGCATAATGAGCATTACCATCCCAAGGATTGCCATCGATATTTGATTCATTTAGCATCTCAGCATTTTCACTACCAAGATAGGTGACAGCAATTCTGCCCGGATCACCTGCATCAGTTTGTGGGAACACTGAAGAGATTACCTCAACAGGCGAGATGCGAATGCTTTCTTGCTCCCAAGTTTCACCTGAATCTGTTGAACGCGATAGGTATACGCCCTCATCGCCTCCCGTCCAGACGTGATATGCATTTGATGCAGTGTCAGTAGATATTTCAGAATTCTTGCGCGGGTAGGGTGTGCCAACGTCTTCACCCATTGTTCTAGTAAACCAGGTGAATCCATTATCTTTGGAGACAATAACCGATGGTGTTTCGACACGCGGTGTCACATAGACCGTGCCATCCGGAGCGGTCGATATTGCGCCATGCAGACCACCGTTAGTGGTTGCAAGTCCAACGATTTGGCCGCCAGCCTCGAATGTTGCACCACCGTCAAATGAAGTATAGCAAAAGATGCCAACGATTTTATTGTAACAATAGTA
>DUJJ01000123.1 GCA_013329865.1 Candidatus Poseidoniaceae archaeon | reverse complement strand
CATTGCAAGCGGTAGTTGGATTGTAAGCGTATTTGTCTACGGAATCGCAGGAACCGGAGATTATCTCCAACTTGTCGCCGCCTCATCTTGGATGATCTCCAACATTGCTGCTGTCATATCAATCAAATAATCGGATGAGCGTAATAATCGCTAAGGTAAATAATAATACCACCAGAGACAGTAATAATGGAGCCAGTCATTCGGAATTTGAACATAGATGATCTTGAAACGATGTTAGAGATTAATGATCAAGGATTACCCGGAACTGGCAAAGTAAGCTTAGAAGAAATGGCTGCATTGCTCAATATAGCTGAGTTAGCGATTGGTTGGTTTGATGGGAGAAACCTGCGCGGATTTGTGATTTGCCTGTCACCAAATGTCGATTACGGCAGCCCTAACTACGCGTGGTTCAACGAGCGTTATCAGGAGTTCGTTTATGTTGATAGAGTGGCGGTTGCGGATGGGTACCGTGGCAATGGTATTGGTAGCGAACTGTATGCCTCAGTGTTCAAATTCGCAACCACACGTAATCTTCCAGTTGCCGCAGAGGTTAGCCTTAATCCCCCAAACCCCGGTTCAGACAAGTTTCACCTAAGGCACGGTTTCAACCAACTAACCGCGGTTAACTATGGTGACAAAGCGGTTACAATGTACATGAAGACAATAGAAGATTCAAATGATTGAAGCAATTAAGTCACAGACACTCCACAGACAACCAATGCACATAGTAGTGATGACCCGAATCATGCCGAGTCACTCACTTGGAGGTATGCAAAAGCAAACCATGGATTTGTGTACTGGCTTTATCGATGCCGGCCACGACGTCACGGTAATTACTACTGCCAGAGCGGATGGAATTGAATCAGAATTACTGGATGGAGTACAAATACACTACCTTCAAGGTTGCAAGCCCGGTTATTACAGCAAAAAATGGAATAAACATTGCCGGGAGAAGATAACTAGTCTGCATCAGATTAAACCAATTAATGTTATTCACAGCCAATCTATGGGTGCAATTGGAGTGCTTAATTGGGCTAAGAAAAACTCAATCCCAATCGTTTCAACATGGCACGGCACTAGTTTGACCGAAATCACGACATTCTTCTCCTCCGCTTCATACCATCCGCGCTATTGGCACTGGTTAGCAATCATGCCATTGAGATTACTCAAGCGATATATCACGATGGACCTCGCAGTGAGAAGAGCGAGTCATGGCATAACTTTGGTATCACCAACACTTGAGAGAAATATGAAATTTTTGGCAAAGCACAAAGTCACCACGATTCCTAATGGAATCGAATTACCAGAAATAAGGTCAAAATCTCTTGATGACAATATCGAATGTATCGCAATTGGTCGTATTGAAAAAGAAAAAGGTATTCATTACGCCATTAGAGCCATGGCGAATTTATCTTCAGAACAACGCAAGTACGTGAGGCTAAATGTTGTCGGCGAGGGTGCTTATCTTGGTAATCTTAAACGGCTAGTGAAAGAATTAGCCATCGATGGTGAAGTCGTGTTTCATGGCCGCATAGACGACGATACACTGAGTGAAATCTATCATAAAACTCAAGTTCATATTATGCCAACAACAAGACAAGAAGGCTTACCGTTGACTATTCTTGAAGGAATGGCGTATAGTTTGACCACCATTGCATCCGACATCGGCGGAATATCCGGGGTAATTACCAACGGAGTTGACGGTTTTTTGATACCGCCAGGCGATCAAAATCAACTCGATAAGACGTTGAATATGTTGCTGTCCGACCGGGAGATGATTGGTGCTTGTGGCAAGGCTGCGCGACAGACTATCGAGCAGAGTTATTCAAAAACACAAATGGTCAATCATACCCTCAAAGTTCTGACTGATGCAGCATCGATAAATTCGCGGTCAACCATCAACGACTAGTCAAAATGAAAGACACCTCATGACCATCGGGCGAGATGTTGAAAACTTTGTAACCGAATTGATTGAGTTTTGCTACGGCTGCCTTGGTCGATGACACCGCTATGTTGTCAAAATGGTGATGAAATTCGATTAATACCTGACGCACTGTTATGTCTTCGCGGCATATCTCATCAATAACATCGTATTCTGAACCTTCAATGTCCATCTTCAATAAGTCAATAGAATCATGACCCAATTGCTGCATAGTCGTCTGCAATGTTTGCATTGTCACCTCTATTGCTTCAGTAGAGGTATTCCGATGTTTAGTCGTTGAGTGTGAGACGTGGTCTGGATTGACGGGTATGTGGAAAGTTTGGCTCCCATTTTTATCGCTAATACCATATTCATGAAGATAGAAACCATTTGGCATTCCATGAGCCTTGAGGTGCTCGATTGATTTTGGAGTGGGGTCAAAACCGTGGACAGACAACTTATACTCATCGATTAATTCTTCATCAAATGTAATATCAAGCCCTAGGCCTGCGGAATAGACTATACTGTTCTCATCTAGGTGGTTCAAAGCCACGCAGTGCCCACCATATTTACTGCCAAAGATGCGTTTATCAACAGCAATTTGCGGCTGTCGATAGTATTCGTAACCTAGGAAGGTCCGGAACTTGAACATTAATACTTTAGTAAGCCACACCTTATTTAGGGAATTATAGGTGAAATTTGCCAACCTCTTGGCCAAACTCGGGCTACTCATATGAACACCTGGATTCTCAATGTTGACTCAAATCTCTTACTGTTTGAGCGAGCTTAGCACGCTCTTCATCGGTAAGGTTTGGCAAATATGGGTCATCATCCTCCATGATATTTTCCCAACCAGCCATGGCTCGAGCAAATATTTCGGTATCAACATTCCATCTAAACCAACGATCGACAAACTCACAATGCCGTTGTATATCCTCGTCATCTTCCGCTATCTTTTTCAAAATGAGGTTGGTCTGCAGCAGAATAATTGCAAAGTTTGGGCTAATTTGGTAGGTTTGAAATGGATTACGTTCACCTATTATCGTCATATGTTCACGCCACAAGCCAAAGGTTACATCATACACAACACCGACAACCAATACCAGAATTATGACTGTGACTCCTATCCCGAGAAGGCCAAAATAGGTTGTTGAAATACCGGCAAAGCTAGATTCATTTTCAAAGCGCCATCTGACATATGGCCAAATAAGCAGGGTTAGTGTAGTCACCCAAAATGCCATTGAAATTATGGTTTGACTTTGCTGCACACGCCAATATTGACGCATAAACCACTTCTTAAACGGAGAACCTGTTGATGAGCCACTTTGTTGCTCAGATACCATGACCACCCCAAACTGGATATTCATTTAGACTATGCCCCTATATGGTAGACGAATTGATTAAATTGTGACTGCAGAGGCTATACTAGATGGGTTTTGCGTGAGTTTATTAGCACGCTCGGTAGATTGTCTGACGGTATTAAAAATATGCCAATGGGATATACCGTCGGGGAAAATTATAATATTTTGTTACGATTAAATCGGTACGATTTACATGAGTGAAGCACCAATTAGACCAAGACGAAGGCAGAGAGCCATTGTCTCACCCGTCGATAGACCTGGCACATTATTCCAGAGTGAGGAGCCAAAACCGTTGACTGAGACTCCAATTCCAAACTATGTCGGTCCACAGGAAAACATTGAGTTGCAAAAATTTGCTCAACTCATTCTTTATGGTATCGCATTAGCAGCAATTTGGGGTGGTATTCTCTCTATTGCATGGGATGATACCGTAACTAAGGAGGATTTCTTATTCCTAGGAGTTGGTGGAATAATTTCCGCCTTCATGGCAATCGCACTTGTTGAGTGGCAAAGACGAAGAGGTGGCCAAGAGGTTCAGAGCGTGCACGGTTACATAATCGGTGTCGGGTTCTTCTTCTCGGCAATCGGTGTGTTATACTCGATGCGCTGGTTAATTAGTCTGGCTGCTGAGAGTCAGGATTGGTTCTTGACCGAAGGACGAATGGACCCTACTCTTGATGATTGGTATCCTGAGGCGCAAGCAATCTATTTGCAGCTTGCCGCTTGTATCCTGCTTGCATTAGGCCAGTATTGGTATCTAAGAAAACTGAAAGGTGAGATAACCTTTGGTTTGGCAGTAAACACTCTGACCCCACTTGCAGTAGTAATGATTGGTTTTGGACCTTGGCTGGATTGGTCAAACCAAGTGGTATCCTATGAATTGGGAATATCAATTATTTCTTTATCGGCACTTTCAATGTGGCTGGCTCTGCGAACCAACAACGGAATTATTTTCTCCATTGTTGCCGTATTTAGCGGCCTAGTGCCGATATTGTATGAGTTTGCCCACGACCCAGTGGCCGCTGAGGGACAAGTAGAGGGAGGCGCACTTTCCCTCATGGCATTCATTATCCTAGTCCAAGGCGCGTTAGCCGCTGATGATAGAATCAGACAAGACCTTATGCAGTGGACCTCAATTTTCCTCGTTGGCGTCGTGATTTACGCGATTTGGCTGGTTGGCTATGAAGATCTAAATTTAGTTCTTGGACCGGTTACTGCAGATAATTTAGGCGCTTTTGAAGATGTTCTAAATCTTCAGGTAGTGTTGTGGCTAACGGTATTGGTTGCGTATTTCCCTGCGACCCTCAAACGACGGATTCCATACATGCCGATTGGCCTTGCTGGCTCCCTGTTCCTGTTCACGCCAGAATCTAGTATCATCCCGTGGATAATTGCTATAATTATGCTACCATATCTAGTGATAATTTCCAAAATCACCAGAAGATGGGTTGCGGATTGGTCGATAATTGCCATAAGTGGTGCATTTTTAATCCAAAGTTACCAAAACCCAATCGCCTCAGAATATGACTTATTCGAGGAATTAATTCTATTAGCAATACTGGTCATTGTAGAATACTCCCGTCGTAATGAAAGATTAAGTGATGTTGCAATCAATATCTCTGTTGCCTGTTTATTCCTGTCTAAGGCAGTATTGTTTGGCACCAGTTGGTTGATTCCATGGGCTGTGGTGTTTTACATTCTGATAACTGCATACTTACAGCAGCAGGATGCGGTTAACTCCGGCAAACATGGGAAGTTTGTCACCGCTAGCCTTGGAATAACCTTAGCAATGGTGCTGACCGTAATCCTATCAAGTTTTGAAAGACTTGAGATTCCGATGCTTGACGACTATCAGGATGTGCTAGACGGATTCAACGTCAGTTTAGCAGTTGTTGCACTGGCAGTCTATTTGATGATGTTCAAATTTAGGGATTCTGAACTTGACCTAGGTTACCTGTTCCAGCTAACCCAAGCCAAGGGCCAAGGATTGGTCCCTGTGTTTGACCAAGAGAGTCAACAATGGGTCAACCCGTTCCGTGAAATGCCCGAGGAAATTGAAGGCTTTGGACCATTAGCAAGGTCGAGTTTGCTTGGCCCGCTGGCACTGATAATGATCTCGGTTTCGTTCATCGACATTGAGAGTCTGTTACTCGATGTCCATTGGATTGGAGTGATAATTATCCCGATAGCAATTCTTGTCAGAGAGGTATTGATGGAGGACCGGAACAACTCCGTCTCTCGAGCAATAGCTATTTGGGCGACAGTAATCATTGCTTCACCAATCGCAATCAAATTCATGATTAGCAACGTTGAAACTACTGAACTACAGATCAACACCTTACTATTTGACTTAATATTGGTGTCTGGACCAATCATTGTCTCAACCTTACTCAAACGTGACGATATGGATAAGGAAGAATTGAATGAAACTGCTGACGACATCACGTTATTCGGCTTACTAACTCTAGGATTGCTAGATGCTAGCGGTGGATTCCTGTTCTTGTCGATGTACTTGTTAGTCATTTATCGTGGCATATTGCACAAGCGAGTATTCGTGCTGTGCATTGCCCCGCTGGCGTTATTCTTGTTCATCGATCGGTTTGTTGACGACGGTTCACACATTGCCCCACTGCTGGACTTTACGGTTCTTGGCATGACAATGGACGAGGTAAACTCAATTGGCATCACCATATTCTCGTCCCTAGTCTTAACCCTGAGCATGTTGGCTATTATCATCAAGTCAGTATTTGACTCAAAGAACATCCAAGAGGATACTGAGAGTCAATTGCCATTCACTGTCCCGTTTATTTGGCTTACCGTCGGGTTATTTGGTATGCTACCAGATGTTGCCTGGCTACCAACAGCGATGATAATAATCGTGACATTGTTTGCTTGGATTACTGGCAGATTGGAAAGTTTCCCATTATTGATTGCCTCCATGTTTGCAGCATTGGCGATCGGCTTCAACAGCAATGTGGGTGATGGCGGAATAAGTAGCAATGGCGATTTATGGGATGTGGTGAGTAATTCAGCCTTTTATGGCGCAATTTTCGCATTAATCATTCATCAAATGGCAAGGACTGGAACGCTATACCGTTTCATCAACAACATTTCGATGCCTGAGAAGTCTGATGATGAGATACGGCATCACCACTACCTGATATTACATAATAATGCGATGAGTAAGGAGTTATTCCTCGAATTTACTAAAGGAGTCACAATTGCCGGTTTGTTATCATCATTTACTGCCGTAGGCGGCATCGGCCCAATCATCGGCGCTGCGTATCTAACCTACGTCACGATATCAGACAAATACAACAACATGTTCGCATTCCTGCCAGTTGTGCACGTGCTGTCGCTGGTTAATCTAACCATACAAAACGACAACATTGACACCAGTCTATTCTACCGGATTGGCGGAGTGCTGCTAATAATTGAGGGACTGTTCCTATCTTACTACACTACCAAACCAGAATTTGGCTGGAAAATGTTCGAGTGGGATGATGAGGATGCGTTTTACACCTGGTTAGATAATATCGGAATTATTTCCATGGCGTATGTAGTCTCAGGATTGTTACTAGCCAGAGAAGAAATCGGTGAAGCAAACCATGTCATTGTCTGGGGATTGATGGCAATCTATCTAGCTTGCATTGGACTAATTGGATTTAGAGAAGAGACTGAAGCTCCTTGGCGACGTGGTTTTGGTACCTTTGGTGCCATTATTTCATTGTTCTATCTGTCAATGGAATTCGACGCCGATGATAGCATATTCCGTTACATCACGTGGATGTTCATTGGAATTGTTGCCTTTGGCTTTGGCATACTATACATGAACCGCTTAGGAGAGATAAGTACATTGTATGAACTGGAACCAAATGCCGAGGCACCACCCGCAGATGCTAAGGATAGTGTTGAGGAAGCACTCAAAGAAATTACAGAAGAGTTGGAAGTTATCGACCTTGATGACAGCGAGTAAACCTAAATCTTCCAGATATTAGTTAACTTGATGATTGATAACGTTGACACAATATCTAGTGGTTTACTTGTCGATCAGGGGTAGGATTGTTGCGACGCTGATACGGCCCAACAAATTGCTGTACAGAATGCTGAGACCGTCAGCACGTTGGGTGAGGCGCTACGTTCATCCACAGTCATGGCTAGGTGGGAAACTATGCTCGCCGTTTGGTGTTAGAATTACCCGCGCGAACTACTCTGGCATACCCGGTGTCAAGTTCTCACCAAAACTTCGGAGGGAACAAAAGGCAATCATCGTATTTTTCCACGGCGGTGGTTATTGTTTTGGCTCATCGCTAACGACACATAGGCTCGGTGTTGCTTTGATGGCAAAACATACTGGTCTAACGTGTCATTCTGTTGATTATCGCTTGGCTCCTGAACATCCATACCCAGCGGGATTAAATGATGCGTTAACTGCTTGGCAAGGAATTGTTGATTCCCATCCCAATCACAGAATCATACTGAGTGGTGATTCTGCAGGCGGTGGCTTGTCACTGTCGGTGATGATGCGCCTAAAAGCGGAAGGAGGTAGATTACCCGATGCTGCCGTCCTTTTTTCACCATGGACAGACCTAACTTGTCAGGGTGAATCATATGTGACCAAAGCGAGGGCTGATCCAATGTTTACTCCCGCAATGCCGAGAGATTGCTCGCACAACTACGCACCGGAGGAGACAGACAAAACCAATCCATTCGTCTCACCAGCCTTCGGGAATTTCACTGGCTTACCTAGAATGCTTATCCTCTGTGGCGGTAATGAGATTCTCCTGAGTGATAGTAAGACGCTAGCTGAGGGAGCTAAATCTGCTGGAGTTGATGTTGAACTGGCAATCTGGGATAATATGTTCCATGACTGGTGGCTATTTGGTCTGTTTATTCCAGAAACTAAGCAATGCTTGACTAAAGTCTCGGCATGGCTCGAGGGAAACTGATGGTGAAGCAGTAGCCGATTT
>DUJJ01000158.1:3936-5968 GCA_013329865.1 Candidatus Poseidoniaceae archaeon | reverse complement strand
CTTACCACACTGTTCATGACTTTGCTGGGGCGTCTTTCACTATTTGAACGCGGCCCTCGCTCGTTCGGTAAAGTATCATCAAAACGGTGCTGTAATTGTGCATAGCAAATCACTACATCGCCAATGTAATCGCCCCAAACAATCAAACATCGAATGGTGTTTCGTGGTTTTGGAAGTGACTACTTTGGAGGACCGTAGAGAGCGACAACTGAAAAAAGAGGCTCTTGAATATCATGAAGCACAGCCTCATGGCAAAATTAAGGTCGTGCCGACAAAACCACATTCAACTGCCCATGAACTTAGCCTAGCATATTCTCCTGGGGTAGCCTATCCCTGTTTAGAAATTGCTGAACGACCTGAATTAGCATACAAGTATACCTCCAAGGCAAATCTTGTTGCAGTAATATCAAACGGGACCGCAGTGTTGGGACTTGGTAATATTGGTCCATTGGCTAGTAAACCAGTTATGGAAGGCAAGGGGTTGTTATTGAAAACCTTCGCTGATATCGATGTGTTTGACATCGAAGTTGATACTGAGGATTCAGAGTCATTTATCCAAACCGTGGTCAACATTTCAAAGACTTTTGGCGGGATTAATTTAGAGGATATCAAGGCCCCGGAATGCTTCGAGATAGAGCGTAGAATCGCAGCAGAGACCGATATTCCAGTGATGCATGACGACCAACATGGAACAGCCATAATTTCAGGTGCTGCACTGATTAATGCCTTAGAATTGCAGGACAAGGAACTATCAAATGTGAAAGTCGTGGTTATTGGCGCTGGTGCATCGGCAATTGCATGTGCGAATCACTATGTCGCTTTGGGGGTAACCAGAGAAAACATCAAAATGGTTGATAGCAAAGGGGTGCTCACCAAAAAACGTCTCATGAATGATGAATTAAATGAGTATAAGGCTGACTTTGCTCACGATATTCCAGAAAGTGATTTGGCAGGCGCTCTAGAAGGTGCAGATGTATTACTCGGCCTCTCCAAAGGAGGCTTAGTCACGACTGAGATGGTGAAATCTATGGCTCCAAAGCCAGTAATATTTGCACTCGCCAATCCAACACCAGAAATCACTCCAGAAGAGGTTTCTAAGGTCAGAAGTGATGCAATTATGGCCACCGGAAGATCAGATTATCCTAACCAGGTGAACAACGTTCTTGGTTTCCCATACATCTTCCGCGGGGCCCTAGATGTGAGGGCGACTGATATAACACAAAACATGAAAATGGCAGCGACTAAGGCTCTGGCACAACTTGCTAAGGAACCGGTGCCTGATTATATCTCAGAGGCTTATGATGGGGCGACAATGCAGTTTGGTCCAGAGTACATCATTCCTAAACCGTTTGATCGAAGAGTGCTGATTTGGGAGGCCTCGGCAGTCGCCCAAGCCGCAGTCGACGAGGGAATAACGCAAGTCAGGAAGTCAGACTTTTCTATCACTGAGTATCGTGAAGAATTGGAATCTAGGCTAGGCTTATCATACTCAATTATGCGTCATATGATAAATCAAGTCAGGGGAAGAGGAAAGCGAATAGTCTTCCCAGAAGGTGATAATGAGAAGGTTATCAGAGCTGCAGCTCAACTTGTTGAGCAGCGAATTTGTTATCCAATTCTGCTTGGCTCGAAGGAAAGAATAGATCAAATGGCTGAGGAATTAAATCTTAACTTTGCTTACGATGTATTCGACCCTAGGTATGATGAAAGAAGGAAATTGGTCTATGCGCCCGCTCTATTCAAACGAAGGATGCGCAAAGGTATGACTTTAGAGGATGCGGAAAGGTTGTTGAAGAGTCGGCCATATTTTGCCAGTCAGATGGTCGCAAGCGGGGATGCAGATGGTTTTGTGGGTGGCGTGAGTCGAAATTATGCCGATGTATTGCGACCAACTATCGAAGTTATCGGTTCAGATTCATCGGCGCATTGTGTAATAGGATGCTACATGGTAAATGTCAAAGGTAAGACTATATTTTTGGCCGATGCTACGGTAAATGTCTATCCGGACAGTCCAACCTTGGCAGAAATTGCC
>DUJJ01000158.1:777-3519 GCA_013329865.1 Candidatus Poseidoniaceae archaeon | reverse complement strand
AGAGCACAACGGTCAACTCGAATAGAAGAGGCAATTGAAATAGCGAAAGAGATTGATCCTACTTTGGTGATTGATGGCCCAATGCAAGCAGATACGGCATTAAATCCAGCGGTTCAAGGCGATTACCCATTCATGAGCTTTAACGGTCCAGCTAATGTTTTGGTATTACCAAATTTGGCCGCAGCCAATATTGCATACAAGTTACTGGAGGAGTTGGGCGGTGCTGAAATGACGGGACCAATTCTTGAGGGCATGGATAAACCAGTTCAGTTGGTCGCTCGCTCAGATGGGGTTAGACACATTGTCAATATGGCAACAATCTGTGCAGCAGATGCGATTAGGCAGGATTCCTACTGGGAAACATTGGCAGCAAATCCAGAGACTGAGTAAACGCATCAGAACATGATTTCTAAATCTCCAGCTGGTTCCACTAAACAGGTGTAAGCCGAATAACCAAACTCTGAGTAGCGCTTTTTGCCCCAAAAAACCCGCTTAGCAAGGTCAATCGTCGGCCAAATCAAATTTAATTTCAATTCTGTCAACATGGTTTTCTTGATTTTCTTATTTCGATACATATCAAATTTAAGAATTTCTTTATTCACTTTAGTTTTAAAATCATTTTTTATTTCGAATCCCTCAGACTTTAACAGATACCTGAATGTAGATGGAGTATACACGTTGATATGGCCAAAAGAGTGTAATTCTTTGTAGTACTTATCAACATTAATGACATGATCAAGAGGTACCTCAAACAGTTGCGATTTACTGACTCGCTTGATCTCTCGCAGCAATAAGCGAGGATGTTCGACATGTTCGATGACGTGGGTACAATAAACCAAATCGAAATATTTGTCTGGAAAGGGGATCGAATAACCATCAAATTTCTTCACTTCTCGTAGTTTAGTCAGATTCAATCCCTCAATCTTTTTTATACCGCTGCTTGAAATTTCTATGGCATACAGATTTTGGCAAAAACTACTGCGGTCGAGATATTTCAGCACGCTGCCCTCACCAGCGCCACAATCAAGGACATTCTGATAGATTTTACCTTCAGTTACGTCAAAGATATTTTGGCTCTTATATCTCGCACCAAGGTCTCTCCATTCGATAATCGAATCATTGTAAAAATCGTCATAATCCGCAACAATGGAACTCTGCTTATCGGAATCTTCGTTACTCAAAATCCCCGCCCCACGGATAGTTGTAAGGCCGAAATAATAGTAAAAAAATATTCTTCATGAGATTAGCGCTATATCTATGTCTGGACGCCATTTTCATAGGTTATCACAGGTCTGCGTGGGCGCCAAAACGCACCCGTAACAAAACCTACGCACAACCCTCCAAACAGTAGGTTAACCCAACCTTCGAAGACATAATCGCCTAACCCTCTGAACCATGGTATTGCAAATGATGGTATAACACCGAGCATTGTAGTCCAGAATAATTCAGACCGAATATTAGCACCATAGTCAGCGCTCCTGGGTACTATTCTAGGGCTATCTTGGCGAATAGGCGTGACAACCAAGCGGACGGATAATCCGATATTCTTGCGGTCCATAGGAGCGCTTGACAATGCGTGTATTGATGGGTTTTTCGGGTGAATCTCCATTGTTGCAGTGTGCCACTGCATCGGGCCACGTCCTTCGAACCTGCGTGGTCTTCCGTCCATCATAGCGCCCCTGTAGTTCGAGGACACAGCGTCTGCTAAGACTTCCTTCATACCAGCTTGCAACATTATTTGTTCGCAGTTTTTAGCATGAATCCATTCACTTTGAGTGGGACACCTAATTTCCCATTGACAGCCCGGGTCTAATTCATGAATAATTTCGCTTAGAGTTTGGTTCAGAATCGATATTATCGCTGATAATCTCTCTTGATTCCAGGTCGTTTCATCCCCCGGAGACAACTCAGAGTCAAGGATATTAGACAACTCCTGCAGTGTCAATGGAGTGTTCATGATGTAGAAATCAGGGCATTTGACTTCATGTCTTGGTCGCTGACCGGCGTAAATCCAACCGCCTCGGTTTTCGCCAATCAACACAGAGTCAGCCTTGACAAGGTGAAATTTTAACCCAGCAATGATGAGCGTATGCATAATTAACCCTAAGCAATTATTTCTTCCATTCTGTTATACCATGCCATTGCATTGGTATGATCGGTCAGCAATGAAAATTGCGGGAATGGAGATATTGAGCGCATATACCCGAAGACCGAGAAATCGACGATATTCGGTTCGCTGCCTCCAAAGTAATTTTCACCGTTGTGTTCATCGGTAAACTCGGTCAGTAAATCGTGCCACAACTGCTTAGGTTTTCGACCGTCTTTTTTGACTCTTTTCTTAGCAATAATACCCCACATTATCGGGAATCCAGCCCACGCATAGAGTCGTTTTGAAATGAAGCCAAATTTTTCTAATTTGGAGATTCGAGTTGTCGTCTGGAATGCCGAACCTAAGGTGCCATACAAAATAGGGACGGTTGCCTTGGACATTTTGGTATCAGCCCACTCCATCCATTGTTTCATTCGCGCCTCATCATCACTAGTCTGCAATTTTCTATCATTGTAATTTTCATCAATAAATTTCATAATCGGGGTGGAATCAGTATGATATTGGCCAGATTCGTCAGTAAAAACTGGGACTTTACCCCAATCTCCAGCAAACGATACAGCTTTTTTGATGCTCAATCCATTTACTGAAACATAATCGACATCTAACTTTAGGTATTCAAGAAGACCCCTGAC
>DUJJ01000158.1:0-377 GCA_013329865.1 Candidatus Poseidoniaceae archaeon | reverse complement strand
GGAAAGCCCATTTCAAACCTTGTCTGGGGAATCTTGTACAGGTTTCCATCCGGTTTTCCAAAATTCTAAGTCATCAAGCCAATTCAACCATTCGCTATCAGTGCAAGATAGCAGCCTTATCGCTCGACTCTCTAGGGCCTCTTTGTTGACCGATGAAAGGGAACCGTTTTCCAAGCATTCCTGCCACTCAACCTGCATCTGTCTGATGCGACGCTTTGCTTCCTCAGGGTTGTCGAAATTGCGCTCGCACATGTCACGCAACTCGAGCAGCCAGGTCCGTCCATCTTTCGTTATCGGTTCAATTACCCTGTTCGATGGCTTTGACTTACCAAATGGCCACCATCCCATGTGGTTGCGGTGGACCACTAGTTTTTGAA
>DUJJ01000186.1 GCA_013329865.1 Candidatus Poseidoniaceae archaeon | reverse complement strand
TGGGTCGACCCAAACTATACAGAAGAAGCCGTTGTTGAGGAAGTCCCGACCTATCACAGGGATGCAGAATTGATTGAACAATTCAAGAAGGACGTCGCTGCCGGAAGTCTCGCTAATGTTTTGGGTGTTGACAAGAACTTATCAGAACAACAAGAAGCTTCGTTAGCCCGCCTAGAAAACAAGTGGATGAGCGGTATGCAGGGTAGGTTCAACACCGCAACTGAGGAAAGAAAACCACTAATGATAATGTTCGATGATGAAGACAATATAGTTTCGACAGAAGTGGCGGCTCTAACTATAGTGGCTAACGGATTTGATGGTGGGGAGGAAATCCGTCTGGAATATCCTGGTAGGGGAACCGAGTTCTATTCGTTTAATGTCAACGATGGAATGGGGTGGCGAAGAGGCGCTAATGCAGAAGAAACTGCCAGATCGATTGCTAATGTAATCAACAACAAATCAAAATTAGTATTTGCCAACGTTGACGGTTGTAGAATTTCCTTTGAGTTACGCAGTGACGAGCTAAAGCCAGAATCTCTGGTGTTATTCGTTGATGATCCCGGCGGCACAGATATTATTGCGGAAAAAAATGGGGTTATTCTTGACGCGAGGAATGCTACCGACTTTGAGGATTATCGCCGTGTTGTTAAGATGGTGCTCGAGGACGGGATTATCTCTCCAAGCGAAGACCAACTACTTTGGTCGTTGCGACAGGAATTGGGCATTGACGACGCTTACCACGTTCAGATGGTGTTGAGTCTGTATGGTGACCAGACACTAAAGGAGTGTACCACTTGTTCGGCTATGGCAGAATTATATGTTGAATACGGTAGTTGGTACTGCCATTCTTGCGAACAATGGTGTTAGGCAAGAAAATAATGCTCAGCAATATGTTCTATAGAAAAATTATGCTGCTCAATTAAGGCTTATTTTTGCGTGCACAACAGAGGGATTATTCATAAGGTATGTCGCAATGGCTCAGTTAGGCGAGTCATATGGCTGGAGATGTATTGTATATTGGAATCGATTTGGGAACTTTTCGCTCGGTGATGGTTTCTTCAGATAGTCACGAAGAAGAAGAATTAACAGTTATTGGGACACCCAAAGACCCAATTGCCAGAAACTTCCTCAAAAGGGATGTCCTATTCGGCGAAGAAGCGCTGAAGAACCGTTTGGCACTGAACTTGTTTAGGCCATTAGAGCACGGTGTCATTAAAGACACGGCAGAAGACCGAGACTTCATTGCTCACTTTATCACTCACTTGATTTCCTTATCTGACCCAGAAGATTATGACCGAGTTGTTGCCGTAATTGGCGCCCCTGCAGAGGCAAGTTATGTCGACAAGACTGCTATCTTCGATGCTGCGGCAGGGACGGTAAATGCAGCTATGATCATATCCGAACCATTCGCCGTTGCTTACGCTCTTGACATGATAGAGCATACGCTAGTAATCGATATCGGTGCCGGAACTACTGACCTGTGCCGTGTCTATGGCACCATTCCAAGTCCTGATGATCAAATGCATACCGAATATGCTGGTGACTATATTGACAACAAAATCATCGAGGAGGTTCAAGCAAAATATAGTGGCGCACAGATTACCAAAGATATGGCGCGCAGGTGGAAAGAACAGCACTCGTTTGTCGGAACATCAACACCAGATTCTCCTGTGATGGTTGATTTCTCGATTGAAGGTAAGGCAATGACTCTAGACATCACAGATTGTATACAGAAGGCTTGTGAGTCCATCGTTGACCCAATTGTCGAAAATGTCAAAGTATTGATTGCGGGCTCTAACCCAGAATATCATGACCAATTCCGAAGAAACATGATACTAGCCGGGGGCGGCTCGGGTATCGCTGGCTTAGGTGCGATGATTGAACGCAGGCTCAGTGACCTTGGCGACGTAAATGTTCACGTCGTGGACGACCCTGTAAGACTAGGCGCTATGGGTGGCTTGAGACTAGCTATGGAAGTTCCAGAAGAAATGTGGAAGAATTTGACATTAGCAACTCGCTAATCTATGATTACTGTTCCTCGGACATACCGTATTTAGCCGCTAATTTTGGGTCAATCAGTGGCGACTGACAATGTGGACAGCGATCGCTAGCACTTAGCATCGACGGTCTGATTGCCAAAACTGCCATACAAGAAGGGCAGGCAGCCAACATTTCACCCACCTCTAACTGGAAATCCATTCCATCATCTGTTGCACTGAAATAACCCAACTTGTACGTTGAATTAAAGTGGAACATAAATCTTCTAAACGAGCCAAGTGTTGCCCAACCAGTAAGAAATAGGAACAACAAACCGCCTACGTTACCTGCCACCACAAAGAGTAACGAGTCTAAGGCATTGAGCCCAAAGAATAGTCCTGCAATCATAATCATGATTGCTGCCGGCCAATACGCCCATTCTGCTCTGGCTCGATATGCGTTCCAGGTTAGAAAAGTAAGGATACCAACAAACGCCAACACAAAACTTGAGATTTGTGGTGAAATCAATGAGGCGATAACCCAGAATAGATACATTACAATTAATCCATCGATAAATACAATGAATGTCGTCCCCCGGTGTATTCTTTCAAAGACACTGTTTCTAGCAACCAAGTTGTTTGGTTTCATCCCAGCGACTACAATCTGGTCACCGCGGTTTGGCTGCATGTTCTAGCCTAATTGCCATTAATCTTGAATTGTTGCACAAAAATCCTAACAAATTGCGACGAAGGTGTCAAATTAACCCAGCGACTCCCCTGTCCATGGCGATGCGCGATACGGATGTTGAGATTCGTGGTGATAGTCTCGCCGGAAAAAAAATTCTGCTCGGTGTAAGTGGTGGTATTGCTGCCGTTGATACGGTACGCTTAGCCAGAGAATTGCGTCGTCACGGTGCGTTAGTCAGTGTAATGATGACACATAGTGCTCAGAAAATAATAACCCCACTTGCTGTTGAATGGGCAACTCAATCTGAGGTCATCACAAAGTGGGAGAGTGACTTATCTGCCCTCGACGAGGTTGACGCTATCTTGATAGCCCCGGCTACCCGTGATTTACTGGCAAGCTATCTACACGGATTACAACATGGACCAATCTTGATGTCATTGAGTGCTGCGAGAGCAAGAGATTGTCCGGTGATGATGATACCCAGCATGCACGCTGACTTAGCAGACGACCCAGTTACCAGCGAGCTTGTTGAGCAGGTTGAAAAACTCGGAATAAGAGTTCACTGGGGTCAAGAAACTGAGGGTAAAAGGAAAACTCCACCGCATGATGAGGTTGTTGCGCGATTTGCTAATTATGTAAATCAATTCAAAGCCGAACGAAAATCGATCGTGGTAACCTTAGGTGCGACTAAATCTGCTATCGATGATATTCGTTTTATCCAAAACACAAGTAGTGGAGCAACAGGTTTCCAAATTGCTGATTATCTATACCGACATGGACACGATGTCACCTGTGTTGCCGGAGTTACCAGTTATCCGACTCCGAGATGGCTGCCACTTACCCTCCGTGCACATGAACCAACTAGCATGCTTGACGAATTAAACGCGCTAGCAAATGATAAAATCGATGCTTGGGTTCACAGCGCGGCAGTTCTTGATTATGTGGTTAACTCTCCAGCGGAAGGTAAACTGGCTAGTCAACAAGGTCCGCTTAGTGTTGAATTAGTCGAAAGTGCAAAACATATTTTGGCATTGAAAGAAAAATGTCGTGGTGCTGTCAGAATTGGGTTTAAACTAGAAACCGGGATAAAACAAAAAGAACTGGTTAGAAGAGCAATGGCTCAATTAGAGTATGCAGAAATGACAGCAGTTGTCGCAAATCGTTTGGAAGATATCCATGACCAAGGGAAACCTCGAGCGTATCTGGTTGACCGCACTGGGGCTGATTTCACATTACAGACAATGTTCGATTTATGCGTTGCAATTGCAACAATAATTGAAAGGGGAGTTTAGTGATACAATGCGTCGATTTGCCATTGTCGGTCATCGCGCAATGTCATCAGGTAAGTTACCACTAAATGACTTAGCGAGCGGTGCCGGCCGCATGGATGTGATGATTCGAGCATTGATGGCTGCCATGATGACAAGTCATGGGTTGCGTCGAGATACAGAGATTATTCTTCATTTTCTTGGTGGACCTGGACCAAGCAGGCGAATGAAAATAGTCGGCAGTGAAGTACGAGGCATTCATGCAGAAGAACGCTCGGTAGCTGGACAAATCGCCAAAGTTTTGCGAGAGCCTACACCGCCAATTGGTGTGTGGACCAAACGTGCTGATGGCATATATGATAGCGGTGGAGATATTGGTGAAACTATTCTGGAATGGAACGGCTCACATATTGTTGCTTTAGACGCAAATGCACCAAGACTGTGGGCTGAGAATGCTGCCCTACCCAGCAATAGTAAGCCTACCTCGTCAGTATCCATGGAAGGTCAAAAAGTAGTTATCAGCGGGATAGATATTGGATTTATTCTAAGCGATGATCAAGAATTGAACCTTACGTCAAGTGTCAAAATGGTCCGGCGGTCACTCGGCCAACAATGGCTGCAAGGGCACATGGCAATTGCAGTATGTCACTTTTTACTTGATGAAGGGGTAAACCTACATCTTTAACCAAATTGGATAATTATTTTCTCCGGTTTTCAAACACCATGTTAGTAAGCGGTCGTCCAATGCTAGTGGATGAGTTTGTGGCCATGTCGGGAGGCATGAAATGCTAGATTCTTTCAGCATCACAGTATCACAATCACTATTGTTGACTGATGTGTGGTCTATACTAGCCGCTCCGATAGTGAATGTCGCAGTTTTTTGATTATCTTCACCCTGGCTAAATGATATTGCATCCCTGTACCATCGCATTCCCAGTCTAGTCGTCTGAAACTTCCCATTCCAGTCTGCTGGCGTATTGATATTCAGCATCAATTCTCCATGTCTAAAAGCAGTTCGTAATGCCTCAGCTGGGTTATTGGACCAGGCGGGTTCTTGTTCAATTACTGGCCATCTGCTGATATGGGGCTTATCCAAATCAACCACAGGTCGTCTAAGGTTTTCGGGTTTGATTGGTAATATTTTCAAGGCCTGTTCAACCACATCGACTGTTGCCCGAACTGCAGCATCCATACCCTCATCGTCGAATGAGGTAAGTGACGATGCGATCGCAGGCATGCCGTACAATCCTGCTTCTCTGGCCGCGCCCATAGTGCCGCTGTGATAGGAATCCTGAGACATATTTGGTCCTAAATTAACACCAGAGACTACCATACTAGGGACAACCTCTGGTAAAATGTGTTGCAACCCTCGATCTAGCGCCACAATCATAGTATCGCAGGGAGTACCATCAAGCTCGATGAGATGAAGATTTTCGTCAATAACAGCCCAGGTTTCTTTCAAATCATCCCTAAAGCGCCATTGCAACGGTTTCATGAGATTAATTCTCATCCCTGTTGCTGACTGATTATCACTCGGCGCAAAGACTACCACTTTGTGACCTCTTTGATTGAGTGATTCGACTAATAGACGCATGCCAATCGCTTCGATCCCATCGTCGTTAGTAAGTAGTAACCAACCTGTGTCATTATTGTCGATCATGAAACTCCCTCAGTGCTCAGTGACTACTCCCCTCGTTTCATTGTTCGTATGTTCCTCTGAACTACTTATCACTACCAATATGATACCAATAATCAATATTGGCCCGCCTAACCATGTCCAAAACCCAGGAAGCCCTGTATCAAAGATAATGTGCCCGATTAGAGACCCGATAATTGGTTCAAGTGTGACACTCGTCGATACAACCAATGGCGGCATGTACCTCAAGCACGTGTTTAGACCTGTGTGACCTAACAAACCGGCAATCAAGGCTAAAGCAAGGAACCAGTGAAGGTAATCAGCTTGTATCCATCCAAATACGCCAAAATCTGAGGATTCTGACTCCAGCGCTAGTGATGCCGGGATTAACAATACTGCGCCAATCAGAGTTACTGGGAAAGCATAGAGAAATATCGGCATCCATTTTCGTAGTATTCTACCACTGACAATGTAGCCAACCACAAAAACAGCCCCAAGGAAAGCAAGAAAATCACCCCAGATGGTAACTGTTCTGTCACCTTGCTGGTCGCCATAATCAATCAAAGCAAGGGCAGCCCCTGTAAAGCCGATGCAAGCACCGATTATTTCGAGTTTTGAAGGACTACGATAATTTCTCAGTAATTTTGCTACCAGCGCCATTCCAACAACAATGATTAGTGGATGAGCAGTGACAAATAACAATGAATGAGTCAGTGAGGTTTGATCAAGACTTGCGACCCATGCACCAAAATGTAAAGCCAAGAAACACCCACCCGCAAGAATCCAAATCAGAGTCTCCCGTTCTGCAAACCTGTGACCTATTTTATCTCGATAAACAATCCATTGGACCATTGCCATCGGTGCGAGTATCAAAGAGGTTAGTTGCAAACGCCAGGATGCCCGTAACAAAGGTGGCACATCGTCTACTTGCTGGAATAGAGCACCGGCGCTGGACACACCAAATACTGCCGCAATGAGTAATAACCACACCCATGCAGGGGTGCCCCGAATCGTGCTCATTGGTTTCACTCTCAGCTTATTTCAGCATCCAACACCGCATCTTCTGGACCAGAGCCGATTACCCCAGCACGCTTGAATAGCCAGTAAATTAGATATCCGATACCTAAATTCAGACCGACGAAGCCTATTAATCGGCCTACATACCAAGTTGTTGAGAATGGGTCATTTACCAGAGTATCGAGGAACGACAATATGCTTGACTCTGTGCCAAAGAACGCTTCTCCAGTCAGCAGCCCTGCGGCAACCATGAAGGTGCCCAATAGAATAAGCGCACGTTGTTTTTCAGCCTCGTTAGAACCTAATTCTTCTTTTATTTTGTCAATTCTTGGCTTTAGTTTGGTGTCTTCCCAGCGATCCCTAGCATAGCCGCCGATCAGCATTGGCAAAGTATACGGCACTGTCAAATACATACCCAAGCCAAATGATGTGCCCATTCCTGTAGCCCACTCGACAAACATACCAAGCAGGAATCCTAGTAATAACAGCCACAAATCCCCTTCTTTTTCTGCGAAAATGACCGAGAAGGTCGCAAATGCGTTGGCTTGTGGAGCCAACAATTCTATTGTCCCATCGGCTAACTGAATCGACAGGAAGATAGCAACTCCAGCACCAATTATGGCACCCGGAACAACTCCCATGATATTCCCTTTAGATATGTGGTAAGGGCGATTGCCGATGTATAAACTGTTTTTGTAATCACCAATTACTGTGCCAGACATTGAAATTGCTGAACCAAATACTGTAGTCCCAACCAAACCTAGCAAAATTGAATCCTGAGTGGACAAATCTAGGAGGTCTTGAGCATTCAAAAATACACCAAGTAGCATCAGTAGGACAATAAATGAGGTCCCTGAAACTGGTTCAATACCAGTTTCGCCCATAACTCTAACAGCGATTGCCCCAAGTAGGAATGTCGTCAAGATTAACACTGTGGCAAAGATGAGGGACGCCAAGATTGAAAATCCACCCAAAGTGAAAATTACGATCATCGAAAAGAAGGTCAGAATCATGAAGATTGGTATGTGCTTCAGTGGCCACTCATACCAGCCTTTGCCCTCCATATACTCCTGACTACCCTCGCCTTTGAGCGCCCCACCAATATCGCTAAATATATTCAAGAAGGTTTTGTACATCTTAGCCAAGCCAAACATTCCACCACCGACTATCGCCCCAATTGCAATAGTCCTGACTGCCTTGCTAAACGCCAGCATTTGAAGTGGCGCACCATTTGACCCAGCGTATTGTTGAATTGGTATATTTGATTGTGATATTGCATCATATATTGGGAAATTGAACCACACTACTAACGGGACTAAGAAGAACCAACCGACAATAGTTCCAAGGTTTACTAGAAACGCAACCCGTGTTTTCATGAACCATCCAATAGCAAACATCGATGGGGTGAGGTAAACGCCAATGTATGTGTAGGCGAAAGGATTCCAAGCTGTGTCAGGGCTCCAGTGCGTATAATTCAGCGACACACCACCATCTGTTCCAGAGGGTTGGTGGATAGTTCCCTTCGAATATATTGTCGCTAAACCGAAATCGCCTATGCTGGCTGTTTGGGCAATCCAATCAAATAATGCTAATTTTTTATCACCAAGCCAAATAAGCGGATATTCTACCAAAAACAAACCTACCATGGTAAATCCGGTCCAAATACCAATGGTTTTCAATGACTCACGAGCATGTTCTACCGCACCAGTATTTACATCCGAGGCTATATCCAGCATCTTCAAAGTAGCCTCAAAACCCGGTAGTGGTAGAGGGTCCTCAACTAACCAAACACGCCTAAAAATAATGAAATACATAACTCCCAAAAATCCAGCAAACATGCTCGCCACTATGCCAATGAATGCTAGATTGATCGCATCACCATCGCCTAGAGTGATCAGAGGCCCACTCGCTAGTTCGTATCTGGCGTCACTAGCAAGAAGAAAAATTGCTGGGAATGTGAAGATAAATCCGGTCGACGCATGAGTGGCTCCAGTTGTTGCCGATGTCGCAATATTTACTTCTGAGGGAGACCATTTCAACGCCATGCCCAGCAGATAGGCAATATACCAAGCAGCAGAAATAGCTAAACCAAGTTTGAGACCGATATATGCTGTTACACCAGAAAAGACAGCCCCTATAGCAATACCGTAGAATACTTTGGGCGTGCTCCAGTGTGATACTTCGAAGGATTCTTCAAGGTTTTTTTCTTCCAGATATTGTTCAAGGACACCGGTGTTGAGATTGTTATACATCTCATCATCTAACCATGT
This sequence comes from Candidatus Poseidoniaceae archaeon, assembly GCA_013329865.1. Lineage (GTDB taxonomy): Archaea > Thermoplasmatota > Poseidoniia > Poseidoniales > Poseidoniaceae > MGIIa-L1 > MGIIa-L1 sp8725u. Next base: position 1,706 of record DUJJ01000186.1, on the reverse strand, counting down.
TAATTTGCCCTCTTCAATCGCTTTTAGACCCTCAGGTGTGACGGGTTGTCTATATGCAGACTTCTGAACACCCACTAAATAGTCCCCCAAATGTGCTTCCGCACATAATGTTGTGAGCGCGCCCACTTGAATACTATTCCGCTTTATCGATGGGTAATTAAGTAAAATTATCCATCATTTCTCACAGACGACTTGCTAATTTGTTGCACTGGTAAACCACCCCACACTTCGCCTGCCGGTATCTCTTTCCATTTGCCGACCAAGCCGTTGGTGGCGATTACTGCGCCAGCACCGACCCTTACCCCCGGCTGAATTGTTGTTCCAGCACCGATCAGGCAGTTATCTTCGAGATGTACTCTAGCAAGGACCAGTTGTCCCTTTTCTACCAAGTGACCATTAATAATCGATCTCCCGCCAATAACCACATTGTCGCCAATGGTTACTGCTGAAGGGTCATTTAGATTGATGGTATTTATTTGGACACCTTTGCCCAATTTAGCGCCGGCAAGTCGATAATACGCGTTACAAATTGGTGATGGGATTGTGTGGATTAACACTGGGTGAGTACAGCGGTGGAGATGGGCGCAAACGGCCCATCTGACGGTGTTCCATGACTCCAATTTGTCAACTATTTTATCCTCAGGTATTCGCACATGAATAATCCGCTGTGTCATTCCTGAGAAGAACAGTAAGGACAATATGTAAACCATAAAACACACACCAATTGTTAAACCATAAATGACGTAATTCAACCAAGTTGAGTTAGTCAATGCCAAGTCAGTGATAACATCAAACACTGCCAATGCTGGTGCAACTGGCAAGCCCCACAGGATGATTGTGTAGATTAGTAGCACCCCAGAGCCAACAGTCTGCACCAGGGCGAAGTTCTTCATCCAAGTCACCTACTCAGAATTTGCCGCTGCCCGATTTCTCGCGTCTTCTTCTTCTGCAACTCTGATGCCTTCTTCCAAGTCAACTTTACTCGTTAGGTAAGTCCCTGCCAGTATAACGATAGTGATGGTCAATATTGCGACCCGACTGTCGAATGCTGAACTTGCAATACCATAGAGGAATGTTCCAATCATTGCGGCAGATTTGCCAAGGAAGCCGAAAAAGCCGAAGAATTCAGAGGTTCTGGTTTCCGGCACCAATTGCGAAAACATAGAACGAGCCTGAGCACCTGCTGAGCCCATCGCAACACCAACAAACATTCCTAATATTATCCATTGCATGGAAACGCCGAGATTTAGCGGCTCCCAAACCTTGTCTCTCATGGTCTCTGCCCAGCCGTCAACCGGTCCACCTTGGTCAACAATTGTGGGGTGACGATCGCCGATCTCACTTTGACCATCCTGCGGCCCACCAATGAATATTATCGAGAATCTGTGGTCACTAACATCTTCAAAGGCTCCCACAATACCCGATGCATTTGCTTCTGATATTGCGAAGGTTTCTTCATCTTGGCTTTTTGCCTGACCAGCAAGCATAGTTCCGGCCAGCAAACCAACTATGACAATAGCAACTATTGCCAGCAATCCAATTTTACCAAGTTCCTTATTTTGAATGAACATTATCGAGCCACCGATTATTGCCACAAACGCAAGAATTATCACACAAGCAAACAGGCCGGCGCCAAGCGTGGATGAGCCAGAACTCTCTTTGGCATAATCAGTTGAGTTACTCGGGAAAAACTCCTGAAAACTATC
>DUJJ01000180.1 GCA_013329865.1 Candidatus Poseidoniaceae archaeon | reverse complement strand
ACAGAATTCGGCTACCCAATGTATGCTGAGGGACTTGACAGGGCGACAAAATGGTTGCAAAAATTGAATATTCCAATAGAAATTACGGAAAATGGTGTTGCGGATGCCACGGACAGCTTGCGACCGAATCACCTGAGGCGTCATCTTTGGATAATCGCTCAATTAATCTCAGAAGGGGCTGACATCAGGTCATATTACCATTGGTCTTTGATGGATAATTTCGAGTGGGCTGAGGGATATTCTCTTCGGTTTGGATTATATCACGTTGATTATGAGAGTCAAACGCGCACATTGCGAGACAGCGGGATGATGTATCAACAGATAATCTCTGATCATAAATCCTAATCGTTGCGTATTGTAAATGTCAGTTAGGTAGTAAGTATGATGAATCTTAGCGATACAAACCTAAATTAAGTCTGAGTCTGGGTGGTCGATAAGCGCTTAGTTGCTGAAGGTGGTTAACTCTATGCCAATTTGCCATGAATGTAATATTTCTGTGGACCCAGAGTGGACTATTTGTCCGACCTGCTCCGTCGCATTGCGACCTGATGGCAGTCAACCTAGACGTCCAGTCCCTAGAGAAGAGCGCTATGCGAGCAATCTGGCTTGGTATTTTCATCTTATACCAGTTGTAACTGGAGTATTGACATTGGCTGCAGGTGACTACCTAGTAAGCGAAAGTGACCCACTGTTGAGAACCATCTTTCCACCGTTTTGTCTGATTGTTGGTGGATGGCTCGGTTTGATTCTGCTTGGGATAATTTCCAGCTATATGGAAAGTCAGAAAGGCTACTAGAATAAAAAAATCGAGAAATTCGGCAGTAAAATTACAAAACCATTCGCAAATCAACGAAGTATTGGTAAATAATTCAATTCTCTGATACACGAACAATCTCAACTACTGTGATTCTAAACCTGGGAAATCACATTGCACAGCAATTGAAAGATGCCCTTTGGTGGTAGAAACGAAGTGCATTGGTCGATAAATTTCACACGCCGCAGTGATTTGCTTTTTGGGTGGTGGACACTGGGGGATTTGAACCCCCGGCCTTCTGGTTGCAAACCAGACGCTCTTCCAACTGAGCTAAGCGCCCTCATAGCCTGCGGAGCGTCTCAGCCTTTTCTATGTTGTTAATGAGTCAAACTAATCTACACGGTCGATGGTTGCATCTCTATCTGGACCAACACCAACAGAAGTGCAAGGGACACCAACCAGAGCCTCGACCTGTTTGATGTAATGCTGGGCTGCTGATGGTAGAATGGAATAACCAAGACCCTCATCATTGGCTTTCTTGGCAATACCCAACCACTCTGTGAGTGTGTGCGATGGGAAACCGGGCATCGATAAGTAAATTGGCTTACACCTTGCTAACGCAGATGCACTTGATGGCATTTCTCTTATTTCCTTCCCATCTAATTCATATGCAACACAAATTTTCAATTCGTCTAAACCACCAAGAACATCGAGTTTAGTTAACGCAAGTCCAGTAAAGCCGTTTATCCGGTTAGCGTGACGCATCACTACAGCATCAAACCAGCCACAGCGTCGTTTCCGACCGGTAGTCGTACCAAATTCATGACCAACCGTGCCGAGGTGCTCACCAGTCTCGTCCTCTAATTCTGTTGGCATAGCTCCATTACCCACTCGAGTGATATACGCCTTAGTTATTCCAACCACCTCACTGACGTGACCGGGGTGTATACCAGCACCGTGGGTGGAGTTTCCGCGCGATGTAATACTCGAAGTCACAAACGGGAATGTCCCCTGGTCAATGTCCAAGAGACAGCCCTGAGCACCCTCGAGGATGACATGTTCATTCATCTTCAGTGCATTGTCCAACATCAACCCAGTGTTGCCAATACTGGATGAATAATTATTCCAAATCCAGTTTATATCCGCAGATAAACTTTCGACAGTTATTCGATCTGTGCACCCTGCGGCCTCAAGTGATGCATTCATTCTACTAACGGTAGACTTGCACCATTCATTATCGTTTTTTACCTCTTCGACGTCACCAAATCTCAGGCCTATACGATTAATTTTATCCGCATATGTAGGACCGATTCCGCGCCCAGTAGTACCAATTTTTTTGTCCAAGCCGTCGAGAAACCGGTGATATGGTAGGATAATGTGGGCTCTTTCACTGACAAAAAGTCGCTCTCCCCGCGGATCCTCGCCAGTTGAATGAGCCCAATTTTTCAACTCCTTGTCAAGAACCCAAGGGTCGACAACCATACCATCGCCCAGAACAAGATTACATTCTTTGCGAGTAATGCCTGATGGTAATAGGTGGAATTTCAGTACCTCTTCGCCTAATACAACTGTATGACCAGCATTGTTACCACCTTGAAACCGAGCAACCCATGTTGCTTGCTCTGCTATTCTGTCCACGAGTTTTCCTTTACCTTCATCGCCCCACTGGGCACCAAGCACTACTGTTGCAGGCATCTCAATCAAACCATGCCTTGTGAGTACCGTCTTTGAACTATGTCATCAATTTGGTAATCCAATTAAATAAGTATATAGACCTACAAAGCCAATTAAACAACAGTTTATATCAACTCGAATCTAGTTACTATTAGACCAGTGGTAACTAAACGGTGAACATGAGGCATTGCACAGCAATTGGAGTGAACAAAATATCAACGAGTTTATATTGGTCGACAAACAACTAAATAACTGGAGGTTAAGTAAATGGAATCCGATAAGAGTAGAAATTCTAGACCCGATATCAAAGAATACGGGCTGTTTGATCCAAACCGCAGAGTGGTTGACGGTCACACCAGACCATGCGAAGAATGCGGAGTTGTTGATTGGCAACTAGATGACACACGTGGAGAAATTATCTGTAATTCCTGTGGCTTAGTGGTCGAAGAAAATGTCATTGACCCAGGGGCAGAATGGACTAACAGAGATAAAACCGAAGACCGTTCCAGAGTTGGACAACCACTTACCTACACTCTCGCCGACAAAGGACTCAACACATCGATAGATGTTCGAGACCTTAACACTGGTTCTGCTGGCAGACACGGAATTAGCTCCCAAGCAAGAAGAGATTGGCGTCGAAGAAGAGTCATCGATGAGCGTTCTAAGACCAGAAAGAGTCGAGAGCGTAACCTAGTTAAAGCCAACCAAATGATCAGGGACAGATCCGACTTACCTAAATCACTGCAAGAAGAAACTGCTAGACTATACCGAAGACTGAGCGGTGATGGCTTTGTCACTGGAAGGTCAATCGCCGGTGTTGCTGCGGCTTGTACATATCTGGTTGCTCGTGAAGAAAACCTGCCAAGGCAGATTCCAGAAATTGCCACAAGTTATGACATTACTGAAAAGGAACTATCACGATTGATTAGGCAAGTTTCACGAAAACTAAACCTACACAAAATAACATCACCCAATGAATACTTTGACAAGTTTATTTCTGACCTACAACTACCGCCCAATATTTTTACCCAAGTCAACCATCTATGGTCGAAGATACAGCCACATGAAGACATATGGCAAGGCAAGAAACCTATGGGTGTGGCTGCCGCATTGATTTACAAGGCAGCGTCTGAGTCAGGGACATCCCGGACGCAATCAGATATTTGCAAGGTTGCTAATGTCTCAGAGGTTACACTCAGAGGTCTGCTCAGGATATTCGACGGACTGTTAGCGCAACTCGGTGAAGCGTCCAAACAGTGATACCCTAACATTGAATAAGCGCAAACCGGTGGATACAGCATGGGTTTCAAAGCTAAGGCTAGGAAGCATCGACAACAAGATTCGACAGCTAAGGGCAGCGAGAAAAAAAAATCATCCCAGGGTGAACTTTCTTGCGCAATAAACGGTTGCGACAAATTTGCTGACAAATCTCTGGGTGGTCGCTCCCTGTCGCTTGATAATGCTATTGACGTATGGGGGCAAGGCAATTTCACTGCCCTGAAGGGCAGAGTAAGAGTCTGCAAGCCATGTTACAGAACATGGAAGAAAGAAAATAAAAACGAAGAAACATATTGATTTCACTTTCACTTTGAGATCAGGGGTCTCAGAAAAGTAATCCTACCAACGGCTTACATTTCCCATGTATGGCAAACGGAACAGTAGTCAGAAGCATGGTGTTGAATGACGGATACGTTATCGCATTGGATGACGGAATGATTAGTTGGCGGCCAAATAGTGGGCGGAGAATAAATTACCGATTGCAGTATCCTGCGGCCGTGTTGTTAGGAATGAAGGGTCCAACGGGTTATTGCGAATCTGTGGTTATCGGCGACACTAGAGGTAATGTGATTCGCTTATCTCTACCGAAGTTGGAATTGTTAGATGCATATGACACGTCTGGAACTGTAATCAGGTCGATTTGCCGAGTTTCTAATTCATCCGACAGGTTACTTGTCGGCGATGATAGTGGCCATGTTTGGCTAGTTGGTAGAGATGTACCCGACAACTTTGTCCTACTATTCAAGCACGAGGAATGCATAACAAGTATTAGAACTCAAGATGAAGAAATTACCATTCAAAGCGGTTGGTCGAAGTATAATTATGATTGGGAAGGAGTAATTCGGTCGAATTACAATAAAAATGATTTATTCTATCAAAAGCAAGTCGAACGCTCAAACCGTCGCGCAATGCTCCTGCAAAAGAAAGGCAATAATTCAGCATTAGTTGCAATGCTCGATCTGCCAATGATTAGTTAACTTCCTCTTTTTCAGCAAGTGGCCACGGTGGCTGTGGCGTCAACCATAATGCTGTCTGTGCCGGACGGGACCAGGACTTTGGCGCCTTGCCGTCTCGTAATATGCATTCTTCAAAGAATCGAATATGTCTTTCCAGAATCTCGGTTACATGAGATTTACCTTTTATCGCAGGTCCCTGAAGTGGTATTATGGTCTGTGGTTTTAGTTTCTTAATTGACTTTAGGCTTTCGACGATATCTGGTAAACAGCCTGTTGGCATATCCCATCTGGTTGGTCGGTCAGCACGTGGTATCAATTGACCAGCAATAATTAATTCTTTTTCTGGTATGTGGTATGCCATATTATCTGAGCAATGTCCTGGCAATGCCATAGCACATACCTGCCCATCGCCTAACGCAAATACATCACCATCCTCAACAACCTCAGTCTTAGTGAATGGCATGTCTGAATCAAATCTGTTTGCCCATGTAGTGAAGAAATCGCCGGTTTCTAGTGACGAGCGACCTTCTCTGTGGATATGAATCGGACAGTTACCAAGTTGTGCAGATAAAAAGCTGGCTCCACCAGAACATGGGAACCTCCTTGAAGTCAATAGTATTCTGTCAACGGTGAGATTTGTGCTATCATTACCATCTAATATTCCTTGAATTCGTTCGAGTTGGAGTGCCTGATACCATGAAGTACCGGCGTCGATAACGATACAGCCAAGTGTGCCAATTACTAAAATTACATTTGAATCATGATGGATGCCAGGCAATCGCACGATTCGCATGACTAGCGGTCATGAGAATAGTGTTTCAATGTAGTGATTGCAGCTAAATCACTTCGTGGTTGTTTGGTTGTGGTTAAATAGGGGAAGTTGGTGGACCGCATATGGCACGGTTCCCTGAAGCAGAAGCAAGAATGCTTCGCAAAAAAATCTGCATGAAATGCAATGCAAGGCTTGCATATCGTGCAGTCAAATGTAGGAAGTGTAACTACAAAGGCCTCCGTCCGAAAAATATCGAGCGCAAAGGTGCTTGAGCATCATAGCCCGATTATTTGCAAAATGATCACTGTGATGTCACCAAATACTGCCATTGGTATGATTACCGGGAAAAGAAACACCAGTAAAGGTAACTTGTAGCTTACCCAGACCTCCTCGATGTTATTATCTTGTAGTGTAGCGAGTTGCTCGGACAATTCTTGTTCACTCGGAGTTCGACGTGGTGCTCGAGTACGATGATATACACTCATTTGTCCGTCAGGCATTTCGATCATCGATGTCAACAACCAAACATGACTCTGTTGCACCTTGTCTAAGTCCATTACAGTGGAATGCCAAAACATTCGTAAGTCTCCAAGCGACTTTACATTGCCCTGAACTAGGTTTCTGATTACTAAGACTACTGGGATTAACAGAAATGTCAAACCACCCCACATTAATAGCGAGATTGCTGGAGGTAACTGCAGTATAATATCGCGGTTGTAATCAGTGATTACTGGCATTGTGGACCAATTAGGAATTAAGATTGCCACCCACATCAAAGCCTTTGCATCAGCACCGCCATGAATTAAACGCAATCTCCAGCCCAAATCAATTACAAAAATTACCAATAGACCAGAAAGTGTCGTCCAGTATAATGCAACCATACCTGTTGCTTCTCCTAGCAGCAGATCAAGCAAGTCAACATCACTGTACTTAACCATACCAAAGGCCACACCTACAAAACTAACCAAGTACCACATTGATACTAGAATATCCTCGCGATTTCCTGCGAGTATATCTTTGACCGTTGGTCGCCCAATGACTGCCATAGAGGCATATGCAACAATTGCCGACGCAGTCAAGAAGACAGTCCAGTCTGCACCTCGGGCTAATAACTCCAAACACCATATGAAAACTGCAGGTTTGACCCAAACCAGCCAGTGTTCGTTACTTACTCTGCGAGCCTTATGGTCCATCCAAGCAGCCCAGCCCATCCCAAGAAGTAGAACTCCTACCCTACTCCAGCCTAGTACCTCCTCGCTAGTCAGTGCCATGACAGGCGCTTGTCGACAATGAATTTAAAGGCGGCCTACCGAGAGAGGGCATTACCCAGCATTGGAGGATTGACCATGGATGTGGAAACAAGATTGCAACAAGTGGCAACTGTCATAAATCAAATTGACGACCCAAAAGTCCCGAGAAACATTCGCAGACAGGCTAAAGAAGCCTGCGACCAATGGTTACTTAACAAAAGCAAAAAGCTTGATGTCAGAATTGCCATGAGTCAATCAAAACTAGAAGAATTGTATGAAGACCCAAACATACCTCCGGAATTTGGCACACTTATTCTAATGATCAATACTGAATTAGAGAAAATACTTACCGAAGTGTTATGATTCCTCATAGTAAGTATCGGGTAAAACTTTGATTCTAAGTGATAGTAGTGCCGAGCACAACATCAGTATTCCACATATGTGGAATGAGGTATGATAATCTAATGGCCAATCTCGAGAGACTGTGAAAGTCCACACGATACCACCCGTTAGCGGACCCAATATGCGAGCAAAAGAGCTGACAGATTCCTGGGCACCCATCACAATTCCGAGGTTTATACCCTCATGCTTTGCAAATGTAGTCAATAATGTCGAAGAAGATGGCTGGAACAGCCCACTGCCGACAGCGACAATTATTGCAACAAGTACTAGCTGTACCGTGGCATATTCCGCCTGTGTGTAGGGAATTAGTACCAATCCGGTGCCACAAACAAAGCACGATAATGGGAGCATTCTTTTGGCACCTAGCCGCTTCGACAACGGACCAATGAGTAAACCTTGAGTAACTATTCCAGCGATACCGATTACGGCAAAAATCCTGCCATTTTGCGCCTCATTATACCCTAATCCACCGTCTTCCAACGGCATTCCAGTGTATAGTATGAATACTGCATGCATGATGGTAAAACCGAATATGAAAAGCATAGTCGCCCAGATTATAATCGAAATTGAACCTTTATTCAGCATCGAATAAGACTGCTTGAAAGAGGTGCTCAGCCTTTTAGGCCAATTTACTCTTTCCTTAGTCGCACGCTTGGATTTTGGCAAAGACTCAGGTAGGTAAAAATAGGCATAAACGAAAGAAATTAGTGACAATGCACCAGCCGCAACGCATGGCAGCAGGTATGGGTATGTCTCAAATATGGTACCGACAAAAAAGTCCCATTTTGTTGCAGGGTTCGATAATTCTCCACCAATAAATGGTCCAATAGTAAAACCCAAACCAAAGGCAGCACCTATCAAACCCATGCGGGTGTTTAGTTGTAAAGGAGTTGACACGTCACCAATATATGCTCTTGCAACCGCTAGGTTGCCATTGAAAACTCCTGCCATAAATCTGGCAGTCAATGCGATGAACAGGGTATTTGCTAGCCCAAACATGGTAAAAAATACCGTGTTGCCAATCAAACCCACCATCAAGACAGGTCTGCGACCAATCCGATCGGAAACCGAGCCCCAGAATGGCGAGAATAGAAACTGTGCTGCTGAGTATGATGTCATCAGCAAACCAACCCACAGACCAACCTCAACAATACCCTGAGCAGCCGCTAGGTCCTCAACCAAGTAGGTAAGAAATGGTATCACAATACCAAAACCTATCATGTCAATTACCGTTGCTAGAAATAGCACAATTAGTGCCCCTCTGCCGGCTGACACCGCAGGTTCAGCAGGTTGACTGACAGTCATGTTGCTGTCCCATTGTTCATGGTTTTTCTAGTCAACGCAATATGTGAACCAAATTATTTGGTTCACGCAGAAGGAGATTTTTTTGTGACTTCAGGGGTGAGTCTGTCAATAACACCGCCAAGGCGTTCAACTAAGCCAGCCTTGTGCTCGTGCTTGATTAGCGCCTGTTCCATAACCTCGTCTAGTGAATCTACCGCAATAACTTCAATCTTGTCGACATATTTGTCATCAATTAGGACATCTTGCATGTTTGCTCTTGGCACTACCACTGTCTTGATGCCCGAAAAGGCAGCGGCTTCAATCTTGGCGGTGACCCCGCCAATTGGCAAAACTTCTCCCCTAACTGACAGTGACCCTGTCATCGCTAAGTCTTGCCTGATTGGTATTTCTTCAAGGGCCGAAATTACCGCAGTGGCGATTGTTATCGAGGCAGAATCGCCGTCGACGCCATGTGTATCAACGAATTGAATATGAATATCGTAATCCGATATATCTTTCCCGGTTAACTTCTTGATTACCGCACTAACATTCGTAACGCTCTCTTTCGCTAGGTCAGAAAGTCCTCCCGTTGCATGTATCTTGCCGCCACCCCCTTGGGATGGTGTTACCAGAGCCTCTACAGGTAGCATTATGCCACTGAAGTCAGATAAACCAGAATTAGCACCGAGCACTGCTAGACCGTTTACTCTACCGACTCTTTCCCCTGAGTTTACAATCAATGAGTAATCTCGGCGGCGCTCAATCATCCGGTCAGCGACTTGCTGCTCGAGTGGCTTAGCAATGTTTCTGGCTCCTAGCACGTGAGCGCCAGTGGTATACTTTGAGCCATCTTCACTGGCCAAGTCACCAGCGATTCTGATAAGACCGCCAAGTTCTCTAAGTCGGAGAGATAGTTTTCCTCTTCTGCCAGCCCTGCGTTGGGCCTCACGCAAAATGATAGCAACTGCTGACTTGTCGAAGTGGGGAATTTCACGGTTCGTCCCCATGTCCCTTGTGACCTCTTGAGCAATAAAGCGAATCAAACGACGGCGATTTCTAGAGGTGTCAGGCATATCTGAGTTTACATAAACTTCGTATCCATAACCTCTGATTCTGCTACGCAAAGCAGGGTGCATACCTTGGATAGCATCTAAGTTTCCAGCGGCTATTAATATGAAGTCACACGGCACTGGCTCGGTTTTGGTAAGTGCACCTGATGAGCGTTCTGAGCGTCCGGATATTGAAAATGCTCTTTCTTGCATAGCCGTCAGCAACGCCTGTTGTTCTTCCAGTCGTAGTAGATTTACTTCGTCAATATATAGAACACCCTTGTGGGCGCGGTGTATTGCTCCGGGTTCAACACGATCGTGGGCAGATGTTTCCATACCC
>DUJJ01000142.1 GCA_013329865.1 Candidatus Poseidoniaceae archaeon | reverse complement strand
AACCGCATCGTTTCCATCGTAGATGGCTGTTAACGTCGATGGTTCAATGCTGGATATGGTTAATTCACCAGCTGGCGAAAGAGTAGAGGCTGCAGATGCCCCTAAACCTGGTGACAACCGAAGTATCGCCGTATCCACGTTGGCGCCAGACAATGCACCACTGACAGCATCATAGGTCGTCGACTCAACTGAAAACGGCTGATTAATTAACACCGTTTCATCTTGCTCAACAATGACTCCAAGTGCAGAAACAATGAATATTTCATCCATTACCTCAATTGGCATAGATTCGATTAGCGAAGGTTGCAGAGTATCAATGCGGAATTCTGCGTAGTCAAGTGTGCAACCATCATCAACGCATGGTGGACGGAAAGACTCTAGCGGTTGGCTAAAACTGTAGGTTTCAGCGGCTATCCCATCTGCGGTAAACCGGCCATAATATGTGTTTGATTCATCAAAATTGCGCACCAGCAAAACGTTTGACACATCACCATCTGAGTCGGTTACACTCATGTTGAAATTATCCGGGTAGTCTGTTTCATACCATAAGCCGTTAATCATCAGCATAAATCCAACATCGAACGTATATTTGCTCAATTCCGTTGTTTGAATTGAGTGTAGACCATCGAAAATAACATATTGATGGCTATCGTGTTCATGGTTGTCATCATTATGGTCGTGATCATCATTTCCTGAATTGTCATCATCTTCAGACGCTGAATCCCAATCATAATCCCACTGTAAATCTCGTGTTACGGTTGCGTTTGCCACCCAATCACCGAATTCTTGCAGTGCTTCACCTGCATCTTGCCAAGCAGGGTCTTCAAACGTATCTCTTAGAATTGTTAAGAGTTCGATGTCAAAATTGTTAAAATCGTCGAATCCATCTGAGATATACGGATAGTCTGTTTCCATTTTTGCTTGCCATTGCAATCCCTCAGTAGTGTCTAGTAGCAATTCATATTCCCATACGATGCTATCAGGGAATTCATCGCCATCCAAGTCCTGAACATTAACATCCATCTGAGACCAACTAACTACTAACTTCTGGAATGGTGTCATGCTATCATAATCCTCCTCAGCCAACGGCGCAATCCACGCTTCGAATCCGGCGATTATCGCTTCGGGATGAGTTGAGACGGACAGCAAGGCAATGTTGCGGAGCAGAGTTTGAAATGATTCGAAAATCATCGTATTGTTAGCCAAATTATCAAGTGCTTGTTGTAATGCTTGCCATTCATTACTTCCCACCATAGCATCATAAGCCACGGAAAATTCTTCGGTGCCGGCAAATCTGGTGAAGTTTTCAACTGGGTCAAAGGTGGTAATATAATCTGCAACACTGCTAAAATCATTGATGTTCCTTGGCAATGGGAAGTCATTTGCATAAACGAAAAGTCCGGTCACGAATGCCATACCGGCCTCCAAATCCGTTGATTCAAGGAATTCCATGAGCGCTTCTAAGAAGCGAGCCCCATCGTACATCTCGTAGCCCGGATTATTGTATCCAGCACCGATCATGTTATTCCATAGTTGAGAACTACCACCAAGACCGCTACCTCTAGTTGCATCGTCTACAAATCCAACCCAATTCCCGTTACCGTGAGAGTCAAGACTATCAAACACAGACTTCATTTCCATAGCTGGATTTGCGGTATCCCAGGTATCGTCAATGGTTTGCAACAGTTGTTCTATTTCAGAAACCAATTTGTCTGGGATTTGTGTTGGATTATCTGTTGCGAAGTTACCCTCATGTTCCATGGTCATACTCGCTCCATAAACCCCTCCAAGTGAATTTATTGGAACGGTGTAGGCGCCCTGCCAAATCATGATTGTGTTGTCATCCTCATGATAGCCGGTCGGCTGCAGGACAACTGTATCAATGATTACTGGGTTCTGAGGCAATTCGCCCTGAACGATTATGCCAATTGGGTCATTATCAGGGAAGTGCAGGATATCTGCTGTGACAACGGTAGTAGTAGACGCTGCACTGCCCGAATGGCCTTTAGTGTTGGCAAAAAGTTCGATTTGGTCACCAACGCTAGTGAATTTCGTTGTGACAAAACCGTCGATGCTGATTACCGCACCATTTGACTCATCGATGTCGTTCGGTGCCAAATCACTCGCAATCACCGGTTGCAAACTAAGTGTGACCATCAAAAAAATTAGCAAACAAGCAGGCTTTCGCATGTTTTTATTAAATTCCCCGTTATATAAGAAACCACTCTAAGGTTGAATTAATCAATAAATGGACAAACCTAGGCGCAGTGCGCCGTTGGCGTCAATTACATTGTAGACGTGTCCGACTTCATTACTAATCCAAACCAAGGACTCCCCCGTGGTTGCAAAATCTATGGCAATCAATCCAAGCGAATTGAACCATGCCGACAGTGGCGACAAACGTGTCATATCATCAGTGAAATTGTAAGTAGATACATTGTTTATACCCCCATGAGATGTGGGCGTATAGCCGTGGTAGTTAGGGGCTAAATCTCCTACACTAATGACTTCTGAGATAATATGAGATAAATCACCTTCTGGTAGATAACCGGAAAGGTCCGCCTTGCGCCATTCAGTCATCCCATCTATTATCACTCGATCTCTGGTGGGATTATAACTTGCAATCAAAACTGCGTCTGCAGAAGAGCTTCTACATAGGAAACTGTCAGGCAAACATGCATGAATAATTCTCTGGTTATCCGATGGTGTCTTTATCAGCAATTCCGGACCTGAACGTGATTCTAGGCCTTGTTGTGTTTCAATAAACACGGTTTCTAGGTCATACTCTGGCAACCAGCGTGGTGGATCGTGATTGATTATCATGCTCCAAGAGGAAGAGATGTCACCCGCAATCCATTGGAAATTTATGCGTTCCTCGGCGACTAGGTTCGGGCCTGAGGAGGTAACAAAATGAGTGAAATTAAGTAAACCCTCTACTCGACCTAACCGACCCTGCTGATCTAATAACTCGGTGATTACAATGTCACCCGATATCATCACACCGTTAGTGGTCGTGTTGCAATCTGCGCAATCGAGGACAACTACTTCGCTTACCGTAAGGTCTAGACTAGCGACCGCGCCAACGGCAAAATCCTGGAGCCCAAAAGCATCCATTGAATCGCGAGTGGATAGTTCAACGTTGCCAGTTACAGAGGTTAATTGTAAGTCGTTATTGTTATCTTCTGAATCATTGGAATATATCGCGAAGGCAGAAAACACAACTAAAGCAACAACTAGAGCCTCAACAAAAAAATATTGTCTATTTCCTGTTTCCATGTTATCTGCCTCAACTTTGTCAACTGCTCTACTGATTAGTAAGATAGGCGAAAATGAGTGGAGCCACGATAGTGGCGTCGCTTTCTATATGGAATCTTGGTGTTGTTTCAGACAATTTACCCCACGTGATCTTTTCGTTTGGCGGTGCCCCTGAATAACCGCCATAAGACGCTGTTGCCTCACTAATCTGACAAAACCAAGACCACAATGGAACTGTTTTTTCCAAGTCTTGATTTAGCATCGGAACAACGCAGATTGGAAAGTCTCCGGCAATGCCGCCGCCGATTTGGAAAAATGCTAGCGGCTTGGTTTGAGACTCATACCAGTTAGCCAACTCGGTCATGTAGTGAATTCCGCTGTTTATGGTTGATGGATTGAGATTAGACTTGATTACATGTGAGGCAAATATATTCCCCATAGTCGAATCTTCCCAGCCTGGGACAAATAGTGGGAGGTTGTTTTCTGCTGCGGCTAGAACCCAACTAGCGGACAAATCCCCGCCAATATTCAGCTTACTATCCAACAGTATTTG
>DUJJ01000200.1 GCA_013329865.1 Candidatus Poseidoniaceae archaeon | reverse complement strand
ACCGGTTCTGCGTCACCAGGATTGGTTAGATTCCATGCGTAGTAACTTCGCTCGCCGGTGCTGGTTGCCCAGTCCGAATCTGCCTCTGTACAATCGTCATCAGCACAGGCATTGTCTGTTGGGAAGGTTTCAAAATTATCTTCCACTGCGTCTTCTACTGCACCTGTCGATATGATTGACATAGGGGCACTCAAAATTAGGCAAACCAAAGCGGCGCCTAGCATTACTTTACTATTAGATAGTACACTCATGCTCTCCCGTGATTTTAACTAGGTGTTAAAGATTACACCTACTGTTATCGTGTTTTTTACTAAATTAACCAATTTTTCGCTTCACAGTTCGCTAGTTTGTAGCACTAAGTGTAAAAAAGGAAGTTAATATCGCCAGTATTACTCGTGTGATAATATGCCAAAACCAGCCCAGCAAATCTCCAAAGAATCAATCACACTGATAAACAATAAAATCGAGGATACAATAGAAAATGGCATCTCAATTAGAAATGCGCTGGCCGATTACTCTAACAGTGAGGCATACGACATTAGTTGGGAGGTGCAGGCAGCTGTCGAAGCGCTGCAGGTTTTCGGCTCTCGCTGGACGATTGAAATTCTGTCCACCCTCTACATCGCCGGACCCAGACGATTCAATGAAATGAAAAACCTACTTGAAGGGATATCCTCGCGCACACTTTCTGACAAACTTACCTTGCTAGCCGATGAGGGACTAATCAATAGAAGCGTTGACGAAGGACCTCCCGTACGTGTTGCCTATGCGCTCAGCGAGCATGGTATAGCATGCGGTAGATTGCTTTCACCACTGGTTGCGCATCTAAAAATCCGCTCAGGTTCAGTTAAGTGAATCATCTTACGGATGCTTTAACTAAGGAGAACCGATTAGAAGTTCTGTGCCTCTAATTGCTCAATGGGTTCGACAACGTCCTTGGCTCGCCGCCGGCATAGCAGGAGCAGCTGGAGGAATTGCCGGTGTTGCCGGGGGCATGGCGGCTGCCGCTAGTGCCGTCGGTGCATTGGCATTTGGTGGCATCTCCACCAAAAGAAGGAATGCTGAACATCCGCTGCGTCGCAGGATTTTACTGACCTTGGAGAAACATCCCGGCCTGTGTTATCGTGAATTACAATCAACTCTGGCAACAGCAAACGGAACCCTGAGGCACCACCTTGATGTGTTACAGAGCCGTCAGAGCATAACTGTGATGCCGGTGAACGGCCGAACCTGTTACTTCGCTGGTGCTCCAACACAGATTGAGGTGCTAAAAGGAATCGCAGTAAACGAACAGAGCGCTGCATCTGCGCTGCCAATTGGACTATCTTTGGTTCAAAAATTGATTATTGAAGACATTGTCAAGGAAGGCATCCCTCGGTCACAAGCCCACCTCGCTAGGCGAATTGGGCGAACTAGAGCAACCGTCCACTCAGCGATCAAAGTGTTAAGGCGTCGAGGTATACTGCGAGAAGACAGAATTGACCTAATGCCCCACATCGACATGGACATTGATTGGCACGGCTCTCGTGGAGTTGACTATGAGTGGCTTGACGAGCGCCGTTAGACAACTGTATCATTTTTCGCCGCTTGAGCGGCAATTAATGCATAGCATTCAAAGACCTTCGACATTCCCTTCCCACTGAAGATTATGTTCAAGGTCAGATTGCAAGAAATCGCACTACCGACCAGCGACCGAGACATCGATAGTCTGACCTCTTGGTTTGTTGATACATTATGCCTGGTCAGAAAACGCGGCGATGAAATGGCGGACCACGGTTTGGCAAATCCTGTTCATCGATTATTGCGTGACTATCTATTTGCCCAACCGGAAGTTGGTTGGGATGCTCAAATGTTAGCAGATGAGTTAGCTCTAACACCTGCCTCACTCAATCACCACCTAACTAGACTTGTTCAATCAGGTATTATTGGCTACACCAATGAGGGCAAAGGCTGGCGACGCTACTATTTACGCGGCGGCTCACTGACCAATGCAATCGAGATTTTTGCTAGTCAAGCGAGTATTACGGTAAATCAGCGGATGAAAATAATCGACGAATACTGGGGTAGACAAAACCCTCGTCTGGTCTTGGAACTGCCAGAAAATGACCGCCCAGTGTTGACGCTAGGCATCGCTGATCATCGACCCTTAGTCAGTGATTCAGAAGGGAGTAGCCTATCACAATGGATGGGTGATTTCGGACTCCTAGGTGAGCGCCCTGGTAAGGAGATTAAGGCAGACTCGATATCGGTTCAGTTATTCCAACTAATGCTTGGCAGAGATGCGCCACTATCGCTCGATGAAGCTGCAGAAATTATCGGTGGCCAAAAGGCGAGAATTGGCCGGATTCTTGAACGATTCAGGAGTAGCAATATGGTCGAACGAGTCCCACGCACGGACCGGTTGGCAGTTGCTCTATGGAACGCAATGACTGCTCAGCACCAACGTCGCGGTGAGGACTGGATGCTCAAGAAGGGCGGTTTCCAGCGCATCCTCAACGACAAACAGCAATCCAAGCTACTGATGGCGTTGAAAAAAGGCAAATTGTCAATTGATGATGTAGCAAATGAGCTGCAGAATGTGGAGCCAAAGCAACAAATGCTATTACTAAATTTGCTCGGTGGAAGACTACCTCTAGGCCATCGAATGAACGGTGAGGATGCTGCACAAGTGCAACGCAATGTCCAAGATTCACTAGACAGAGTATTACGAAGAATGCGCCGAGTTGCTGAAATGTTAGAATCCGAATTATCATCATAAATCCAGCCAACCATTGAAAAATAACTTGGATGAGCACGGCGTGATGAGCGAGTTCATTGGCCAGAAGTTTGGCGAGTGGGAGGGTGAAGAACGCCCGTTATTTCTCGCTCCAATGTCAGGGGTGACAGACCTGCCTTTCCGACTGCTTGCCAAGGAATGTGGTGCTGATGTCACCATTACCGAGTTTACCAATT
The DNA here is from genome assembly GCA_013329865.1 of Candidatus Poseidoniaceae archaeon. Lineage (GTDB taxonomy): Archaea > Thermoplasmatota > Poseidoniia > Poseidoniales > Poseidoniaceae > MGIIa-L1 > MGIIa-L1 sp8725u. The sequence goes on along the minus strand of DUJJ01000200.1, from coordinate 829 downwards.
CAACCGCACTCAGTCGTGCAGCTACTGCCTCATGGCGCAAAATGGAATCACATGAAACCGAAGTACCATTCATTCCACAAATTTTCGGTGGTGATGCTAAAGACATGGTTACTGCGGCAGAAATGTTAGCGCCAAATTCTGACGTTATCGACCTCAACTTCGGCTGTCCTGCTCCCAAGGTCACCAAAATTTGTGCTGGTGCGGCATTGATGGGCGAGCCTGATAACTTAGTCTCGATGGTTAGCGATATTGTTGATAGTGTCGATGTCCCGGTCACCGCAAAAATGCGCCTCGGAACAGGTGCGAACCAGCATAATGCCGTCGAAATATGTCAACGACTGGAACAGGTCGGTGCTCAGCGACTATGCGTTCACGGTAGAACCCTAAGACAGCGATATTCCGGCATTGCCGATTGGGATTACATCAAACAAGTTGTCGAGTCCGTTGAAGTCCCAGTTGTTGCTAATGGTGATGTGGTAGATTCAGCAACTGCGGCTAAGTGTCTGGAAAAGACCAACGCTTCTGGGCTGATGATCGGTCGTGGCGCAATTGGCCGTCCTGCAATGTTTGGCTACCTAAAAGTCGGTTTAGGCTGGATGGATGAAGCCGCTTTACCGTGGGTTAAGCCGCACGACGATTGGCAGGATATGGATGAAAATCAGCAGGCTTTTGCGACCAGAAAATGGTGCTGGGACCGCTACATTCAGTTGTCCAAAGACACCGTTGGTATACAACCACGCTGGATGCAACGTCACGCTGTCGCGTTCAGTAAAGGACTGCCTGGCGGTAAAAAAATACGTTCAATCATGCATGAAATGCCAACGCCAGA
>DUJJ01000137.1:1605-5582 GCA_013329865.1 Candidatus Poseidoniaceae archaeon | reverse complement strand
ACAATAATTGGCGTAATCACCCGCTCCATACTCATTCTAATCCGATCTGGTAAATTATGTGCCTCGTCAACGATTAAAATTGTATTTTGTAAGGAAATTCCCATAGAGGGTAGCGAATTTTCCCTAACTTGTTCGGCAAAGACGTGGTTATAATCACAGACTAAAATATCACAATCTTTCACCGCACTGCGGCAGGTTTGCCAAGCACAGATGCCGAAAGTCTTAGCTTTTTCAACAGTTTCAAAAACGTGCCTGGGTGAATTAAGAATAAAATTTCTAATATCTTCTCGCAATCTGGGACGTGCTGATTCGCTGGAACCTTGTTCACACAAACATCTGCCGGTTTGAATATCAACTACTTCACACATTGATTCCCGTCCTATTATATCGACAACCTTGATATCGCGATGATTACTACCTAATCTGGCGTTAATTTTTCGAACTGTATCAATGACAATCTTGTGTTGTGACTGTCTTCCAGTCAGAAATAATATGTGCGGTTTCGTCGAAGAATTCATGGCAACTTCAAGGGCGGCTGCAATCGATGCTGCGGTCTTACCGATGCCGGTAGGTGCTGCAGCTAAGTGATGACCTTTATTGTGCAACGACGAACGACATTCTCTAATCATATCGATTTGTCCCGGACGTGGCTCATCATGAGCTAGAAATGGAAAGTTACTGGGCGCTATGTCAGTACCATTTCCCGCCATATAGCGTAGTTGATGTCGACGATTCTAAAGGATTGGCCTTGCGGTTGCTCTAGGTTGAATTATTGTGCCCAGTAAAGTGGGGTCTGGGCACGTGGGAACCACCAATCAGCTTACTGGGGTGGAATTTGAATCCCCCCAACCGCCTTCATGGGGGGAAAAAGGAGAAGTGCTGCTAGGCGTTCCTTCTCCATTTGATCCATCACGTGCAAGGCGGGCACGTATCCGCAAGTTGTTGATGGTGATGAAGTTGGATCGATCTTCACCGCCACCGAGGGTAGCATCACGATTGTTGTTTTCGTTATGCTTCATTTCCCATCCCCTCTGCACTCTCACCTTATTCTTGGTATTCTTTGCTTCTTAACGTCAAAGCTCTAGATTCTTCTAGGGCTTTTTCGAGTTTAATTGTTTCATCCGCTCTGGATATTGACTGGTTTATGTAGAGTTTCAAGCCTTCTAATGCGGCTTGTTCTCTACTGGTTCCTTCGAGTTCATACAGCATCTCAAGGTTAACTTTGTCCCTTCGACCAAGGGGTATTTTGATAGTATCCATATCTGGAAGTCTTGGTTGGCCACGTAGGTATTCTTGGATTGCTAGTCTGACAACGTCTGACCTATTTCTTGCGCCAAGTTGACCAATTTTAGCATCTAACAACATCAAGTCCTCTTCATTTATTCGAAGAGAAATGTGTGAACTAGGTGCTGCCATGTGTCTTCCTCATCCCACGGTAGGTAAGCCAGCATATAAATGTGTTCATAATGGTGACAGAATGTAACACATCTGTATTACACCATAATGACCCTTGATAAATAAACTAATTGGCTTTCAGCATAACGAATTGTCTAACAGAATAACTTACAAAGTGATAGAATGATATACCATCATCACACAGATTGTAACATGAGCATAACACCCAGTCGAGGGTTGTACCTGTACCTGAAAACCGTAGAAATCGCGTTGCAGGATGCAATAGTAACAAATGATGAAGCAACAATCCTCCATGTCTTGGCCAATGCCCTTGGAGTATCTCCTGGAGATACTGCTGAATGCTTATCGATTGCTAGAGGCGATATTAAGAATCCATTTGACGAGATTTCTGAAGATTATTCAGGCCATCACCTGGGTGATGTGACAACATATCAGAGTGCGTTAATTGCGGCTCTTGATGATGAGGTTATCTCTGAGGATGAATGGTCAATGCTGGATGTATTAAGAAAAATTATTGGTCTACAATCAGACCAGCACGCAATGATTGAGGAATCTATACGTTCTATGTCAGAGATTGACGATAGTGGTAATCGTAGAGTCCAGCGATTAAATCGGTTCAATACTGTCTGTCCATTCAATTAAACGCCTTTTGTATCACTCCACATGGGGTAACCATTAGAAAGGGGTAAAAATTGGAGCGTCCAATACCAACAACCTAGGTGTCGTAATGAGTGTTATCAAAGATATATACGAGAAAGTTAAGTCAAGAGATCCGGACCAGCCAGAATTCCATCAAGCGGTATTGGAGGTTTTAGAATCATTGGAACCAGTCCTAGAATCACACCCAGAATACGCCTCTATAGTTGAAAGAGTAGTCGAGCCGGATCGTTTAATTCATTTCAGAGTCCCATGGGTTGATGATAATGGAGATGTTCAGGTAAACCGTGGTTTTAGAGTTCAATTTAATGGAGCAATCGGTCCATACAAAGGTGGGCTACGATTCCATCCGAGCGTTAATGCATCGATTTTAAAATTCCTCGCCTTTGAGCAGATATTCAAGAATTCTCTAACTGGACTGCCACTGGGTGGCGGTAAGGGTGGTGCTGACTTTAACCCAAAGGGCAAGTCAGATGATGAAGTAATGCGATTCTGTCAGTCGTTTATGATGGAATTATGGCGACATATTGGACAAGATTGCGACGTACCAGCCGGCGACATCGGCGTTGGAGGAAGAGAGATTGGCTATATGTTCGGTATGTACAAGAAACTCCGTAACGACTTCCAAGCCGGCGTCCTTACTGGCAAGGGATTATCCTATGGTGGTTCATTAATACGGCCTGAAGCGACTGGATATGGTTTAGTATATTTTGCTAGAGAAATGCTGGCTACTAAAGGTAAATCGTTCGAAGGTGCTACAGTGTCTATTAGCGGCTCTGGTAACGTTGCACAATACGCATGTGAGAAAGTCCTCGACTTGGGAGGAATCCCAGTTACCATGTCTGATTCCAGCGGTTGGATTCATGACCCAGCAGGTATTGACAGAGCTAAATTAGCTTGGATTATGGACCTGAAGAACAACCGTCGTGGACGCATTTCAGAATACGCTGAGGCACATGATGGTGTTATGTTTAATGCGTCGGCACCAGAACCAACCCCCAACGGTTTGTGGGGAGTAAATGTCGATGTGGCATTGCCATGCGCCACGCAGAACGAATTGAATGGTGCAGAAGCACAAATGTTGGTAGACAACAAGGTCATTGCAGTTGGTGAAGGAGCAAATATGCCTTGCACACCGGAAGCGGTTGAGGTATTCCACAAGAACGGAGTATTGTTTGCACCAGGCAAAGCATCCAATGCAGGTGGAGTGGCTACCTCCGGATTGGAAATGTCACAAAACTCTCTGAGGCTTTCTTGGACTAGAGAAGAAGTAGATCAGCGACTCGAGAACATTATGGTAAATATCCACAAGGCGTCTGCTGACACCGCCAAGCAATATGGTAGAGAAGGTGATTATGTGTTTGGTGCTAATGTTGCAGGTTTCCTCAAGATAGCCGAGGCTATGGAAGCACAAGGAATTGTCTGAGGTATGGCTAAATCGGTGAATTAATGAAACCTATTGCAGAGATTGAGGAAGATTTGGCTGACAAAGCAGAGTCAGTAGTTGGTTTCAGACCATCGTCAAAATTCAAACGCGGACCAATTGGCATTCTAATTTATGCACTATGTGGCATAATAGCCCTGATTTCGCTGATTAGCGCAGGGGTAATATAACCAATCAACAAGTCACAAATATGCCACTAAATGACTCTAAATTCGAAATGTCAGTTTTGAAATAATATCCAAGACTGTGTAGCATCGTCAAAGTAGGATAATGTTCCATCTGGCGTAATTGACCAATGAACACCATTCTCCTCCCAAGTCTGATTCCCTTGCGCTTGTTGCTCTTCATATGCCTGTTCGATACTAGGTATCTCTTTGGTTTCATAATCCGGTGCCATATTAGTCTCAGTGATTTCATCTTCATAATTTGCTTGAGCAAACAATGAGGCATCGTTCTCTGG
>DUJJ01000137.1:480-1215 GCA_013329865.1 Candidatus Poseidoniaceae archaeon | reverse complement strand
AATAAACAAAAATCCGTTGCTGTCATTCTCTTTCTCGGCCTCTGAGCGTGCTGCATCTAATGGGTAAGCATCTAACCTATCTGGCACCCCGTCACTGTCTGAATCAACTGATTCGTTGCTATCGGCCGGGAAGGCGTCTTCTAGGTCATTTACCCCATCGCCATCAGTATCAAGTTGCGTTAAACTGCAACCATTCTCATCAATTATCTCACCAACAGGCGTATTTGGACATCCATCTTCAGCATTGACCATGCCGTCCTGGTCATCATCTAACTGGAACTGAGAACAACCGTTTTGGTCGACTGCTTGTCCAGTGGGTGTATCATAGCACAAATCTTCTGAGTTCCAGATATCATCATTATCCTCATCGAGTTGGGATTCTGAACAACCGTCCGAATTTACTTGCTCTCCTTGTGGAGTAACTGGGCAAAGGTCGATTGTGTTGTCAATCATATCATTGTCATCATCATATTGGACTGGAGAACAACCAACAGAATCGATATCAAATTCTCCGTCCCCATTGAGGTCTAGAAGGGTAGTATTTGGGCATAGATCAACATCATTGAAGACACCGTCCAAATCAGAATCTGTTTGTGATTCAGAACATCCATTGTTTGCAGCAACCTCCGATAGCGGCGTGTTAGGACAGTTATCGAGGTTGTCGTTGACACCATCGCTGTCGATATCGCGTTGGTCAGCCGCACAGCCGAAACCATCAACACTTGCTGACGGATT
>DUJJ01000137.1:0-127 GCA_013329865.1 Candidatus Poseidoniaceae archaeon | reverse complement strand
GACGGACATGAATCAAGCGCGTCGTTAATACCATCGTTATCACTATCTAACTGAGTATTAGCACAGCCCGCCGCATTTACCATTGCGTTTGGAGGCGTGCCGACACACAAGTCATATTGATTAACAA
>DUJJ01000175.1 GCA_013329865.1 Candidatus Poseidoniaceae archaeon | reverse complement strand
ATTGATTGCCAGCCGTAAGGCAGATTATTTTGGTCTGTGAATATGACATTCACTCCCAAACCAGTCTTGTGAAATGCGATTAGTTGAACCTCATGAATCAGATGACCACTGGGGGCTATGCCAACAACAGGCAGGTCATATTTTTCCCAAATCCCCGCCCGTTTAGTTGGCTTGGCTGACTCAGCCTCTGGCCCAAGTATTCGTCGCTTACCCTCAACATCGTTGAACCAAGGTAGCGGCCCAGAAGGTGAAAATCGCAGCCCTAGAATCAGGTCCACACCGGGCGTTTCTTGAGCAGCATCTGCATCTGCGCCGCTGGGTATTGCCGGCGCATTTGGGTGGGTATGTAGCCAGTGAGTAAACCGGCCTGCTCTTGCTCCTCTAGAGGGAGCAAAAATGTCATCAGTCCAATCCTCCGGTAGGTGGTGGACAGAGTACGAATCGCCGCGGTTGACTATATGCGCCTCGTTAATCAAATAGCCCTGTCCTTGGAATAAACCGTCAACCTGTTGCGTGCTGGCAAATAATTCGTCGACTTTCTTGTCCTGTTGCTGATTGAAATCAATATCTAAACCAACAAGTATCTCATCAGGGAGAGACTTTAGGGCCCACCAAACTAAATTTTGGAAGATTTCACCGGGCATGTGAAGTTGAGCAGCGTATGAGTTTCTAGAGTCGTATGATTCGCGATTATACGAACCCATAATCTCCTCTAGCCAAGCTTCAACCATCTTATCATGATGACCGAGGGAGTCGGTATAAAATAAACTCACCATTAACCAATGATTAAATTGATAATCCATCGATTGTCCTTTCAATATATGGCGCGCAAGAAGCGAGGGATTGGCAAGATTCTCGGCGCCATTGCCGGTAGCCCATATGAAAGATTACTGAAGCAAGTAGACAAACTTGTAGAAACCAGTGTCAACGAGCGAATGCTGGCTAAGAATCTTGAGAAACTAGTTAGGATTACTGCGGAAAACTACGACGAGGATAAAATCGATGATGAAGAGCACGACCTGATTATCGAAGCAATTGAGGAAGCGGACCCAGACGGACGGACCTTTGCGAAGATGGATGAAGATGAGGATCCATTCTACATGGGCGATGTTCCAGATGCTCCAGCATTGAAGGGCAAGAAGCGACAGAATTTGGACCAATTGATGAAGGCAAAAGGCAACGAATTTACCGGTAGTTTCGGTCGCGATGAATTCGATGAATACAAGTCTCGCATGGCACAAGAATTCCTCAAGGAGTCAGACAAAGCGATTCGTGATGGTGATCATGTTGCCACAATCGGCACCATAAACCGAGTCTTTGCCGATGTTGATGAAGACATTTCTCGAGTAAAGCAAGAGATTAGCGAAGAAACTGGGATGCAAGACCCAAATGCCGAGGAAGAGGAAGATTACCCTGAAGGCTACTCGATCGATGAGGATGGCACAGAATGGTTTGAAGATGAGGATGGTTACTGGTGGTATCGCCTTGAAGGCGATGATGACTGGCAAGCCTATGAGGAATAGTTCGCCGATAGCGGTTGATTGCCGAACTCAGAGTTTGTTGTGGGTTCATACCACATCACTATAAGTAAAGAGTCAGATTTTTTCTGTATGGGAAACTTGTTTTTCGCTCTGACCAATAAGAGCGTTGAACGCCCTAAAACGGTACTTGCATGCGTCCTCCTGACGCTGCTAATATTATCTTCCGGGGGAATGTATCTCAGGTTTGATAACAGTGAAGATGGGTTTTTCCCTGATAATGCCACAGTCGACCTGCTCAATGAAATCGAGGAAGAATACCAAGCATCTGTTGACTTTATCAGAGTCATTGATGATGTAAACCAAGGTGCTCTTCAGGAGACCGAAACCTGGGAACAACTAGCCCTCATCGAGGCGGAGTTATTGCAGGATGCGAAATTCCTCCCATACCAATATCCACTTTTTGGCAGTCAGCCAAATTCAGGAATGGCAAGCAGTGTAATCCAATGGGCCACCCTACAGGATGTGGAAAATTCACAGATTTGGCGGGCAAGCCTTACTCAATCGATTGAGATAGTCAAGCATGCTAATAATTCAGAACTCACCGAATCGTTAACGATTCTCCAAGCAAATCTCGACACTATCCCATCCTTTCAACCAGTAACGGCTGAACGGCTCACTCAGTGGAACTTTAGTGGCACAGAATCATGGCAGGGGCGATTAGATTCGGGCGCAAATATAGCTAATGAGTTAAATTTGCTAATCAATGAGCTAAATCAACTCGTGACCAGTACCAACAATCGGTCGATTGACCAAATCAGCCAAATCTTAGCAATAACCGGACCGATAATCGGGCAGTTAAATGTCCTTAACGGGTTACAAGAGATTGATTTCAAATCCTCTATTTTGTCAAACATGCCGGCGAGTGAACGGGCAGACCCTTGGAATATGACTGGCCCAATAATCACTACACTGGTCATCAGTAATGATCCGGTTGTCTACGGTCGTGATGCCAGCCAATTTGATAGCGTGCAAAATGACATTGACCGTTGGTCAGGTGAGTTATTGAGTAGAATCCAAGGTGCAACAGATGACAACGAGATTCGAACATTTTCCTTTGCTCAGTTTGGCGTTGGCTCAACTGCAACATTGGGTAAGGAAATCGGCATTTTAACCAGTTCAGCATTTTTCCTTCTAGCGTTAATCCTGTGGTTTAATTTCCGCAGCAAACGAGAAACAGCCTACGTGATGGTTCTGACCATCGCCGCAATTGCTGCAACATACGGCGTGTCTGGATGGTTAGAATTCGCAGGTGTTAGTATGGTGTTCAATGCAGCAATGAATTCCATACCAGTTCTGCTATTGGCTATAGGAGTTGATTACGGCTTACATGTCGTATTACGGATTCGTGAGGAACTAAAGAACTCAGATATTGAAAAAACGGCTCCAACCCTGCGGGATTTTCCCATTGAGGCCCGACGGCTTGCTATTCAGCGTGGGACAATATTCACTTCAATTGCCCTTCTGATTGCTATTTTTACCGATATGGTAGGATTCCTATCATTCCGGTTTTCAGCTTTGTCCTTCCTCCAAGTGTTCGGTACAGTAATCGCAATTGGTTTGTTCTTGATTTACTTGCTAAGTATATCTGCGCTTCCTGCTCTGATGACTCTAATTCCACCCAAGCGCATACCAATCGACAAGGCTAGTAAAATTGAGATTGGCCCGATAGCCAAGGGCCTAGGTAAGCTCTCAATGCAACCAGTTAGGGTGGGGGTCATTGCCGTAGTGCTACTTATTCCGATGTTTATTGGCTTCCAACAGTTGGAGGTAGGATTTGAGCAGCGAGACCAGTTTGACCCCAACATTGAGGTGGTTAGTGATTTCATAATGTTATCAGATGAATTCCAGAGCAGTCGCTCACCGCTATATGTTGTCTACAATGGTAATATTCTCAGTAGTGAGGGAAGGGAATCGTGGAACATGACAATGGATGCAATCGCTGCCAGTCCAGATGTGACAGGTGTTCCTAACGGACTGTGGGACCTTATCCAAGAAGCAAGAATTCAGTATAGAACGCTTGACAATATAATGCTCAACATCGATAGTGGAGATGTACAAGCTTGGACCGACTTAGCAGATTGGTTACTAACCAATGAGACGGGGAGACAAATCAGTAGCGCTTTATTGCATTCTAACGGTGAGCAAACACTGATCTCATTCCAGGCTACAACCCTTGATTGGCAAGCAACGGTCGATCTTAATAATAGAATTGAGCAGATTCTTTCCGACGTTGAGCAGGAAATCCCTGATGATGGAGATTTGCGCGTTAGCGGACGTAGCCTGATTAATGCTCAGACGACATCCGATGTTGCTGCCTCCTCAATACAGTCCACTGCATTGGTGGCGATTGTAATCTTGGTTATGTTAGTGTCCATACACTCCTACCGTCAGCGTAATGTTGGGCAAGGGCTAGCGAGGGGTGTCGTTTCGTGGATACCGCTGATGATGGTAGTATGCTGGGTATATGGCATAATGGGTTTTACCGGGTATAACATCAATCCTCAGACGGTTACTATTGGTGCGCTTTCTTTGGGCCTTGGTGTGGACTATGCCGTACATTTTACGACCCGGTTAGAAGAGGAAGTCCAACACAATCCACGTGGTAATCAACAGGAATGGGTTGAGAAGGCATCGGCCACAACCGGAAGGGCAATGTTTGGTGCAGCATTGACAACAGCCGGCGGCTTTGCTGTGCTGAATCTATCTGCTTTACTCCCCTTACGACTGTTTGGACAAGCATTCGTGGTCGCGATCACTCTTGCTTTGTTGTCCAGCCTGATATTACTCCCAGCATTTTACACGAAGTTCCTAGCAATGGATGCAGAGAAATACTTGGAGGAGGAATAATTATGCAAATTGAAATTATGATGTTTTGGCTATCGTCGCTGTATATCGGACCAATATGGGTGCTAATGTGGTTCGCCCCTAAGCACGCTTTTACCAAGAAATTTGTTGGCAATATCCGTTTAACGGTCCTACCTCTCTGCATACCCTATGCCATTGTTGCAATACCAGAAATACCGAATATCCTCTCCACACTGGGACGCGAAATGCCAACGCCGGATTTGGTTATCGAGTTTTTTTCCGATGACAAAGTGGTAATCTTGGGTTGGTTACATTTTCTAGCGTTTGACATCCT
>DUJJ01000075.1:11518-11703 GCA_013329865.1 Candidatus Poseidoniaceae archaeon | reverse complement strand
CATATGTATCGCCTATAGTGGTGGATTAATATCGATGTCACATTCGGTTGTCGGCTTACTAATACAGCCTAGTCTACCACCCTCATCGACCGTGTAGTTATCAACTCCGGACGGTAATATCTCTGGCAGTGTTATTGTACCGGTAAGAGGTGTAACTAAACACGTGACACACTTTCCGGAGGTGT
>DUJJ01000075.1:8467-11167 GCA_013329865.1 Candidatus Poseidoniaceae archaeon | reverse complement strand
TAGTGACGCTTGCTAACTCGGCATCATCAAAGATTGAATCCCCCATTACTAATCGAGTTTGGCCAAGTAGTTTAGCGCCCGAGAAAAGCCTAACCGGTTTCAATTGTTCGTTAGTATTCTCGTTGCGAGAATCACTTTCAGCCATTTAATCGCCTCAACGGACATCTTTATGACGAGTCCAACGGCCGGTCTGTTTATTGAAGAATAGACCAGCTTTTTTCATCCACTTATTGAACTTGGTAGCTCCGGCACCAGTTCTCAGGATGAAATCCTCGCGATCTTCTTGGGCTTGAATGTAATCCTTGGCTGCTAGGGTTTGGTCAATCCAGTCATTGATGTCCATTAAACCGCCACCGAGTGTGCTCTCTTCGACAACTCGGCTCATTTCATCAGCACTAGCGCCGGTTTGTTCGAGGTCTTTCTTAATCATATCATTGACAGATGAGAAGTCCATTGCGGCGGGTTTTGGTGGTACCGCATTTCGTGGTCTTTTGTCCTCATCAATAAATATTCGATTACCATTAACTAGACGGTTTTCTATATTGTCCGCAAGTGCTGGAGAGAAGTTCTCTTCACATTCCCAGCAGATGAACGACCATTCATCCGGCTTGTCCATGTCTCGAGCCTGACGAGGGTCCATCTCATCACCACATATTGGACAAGCATGGAAGATTAAGGCAGGGACAAATTTGCGTCTAAAGTCAACAATGTCTTGCGGTGTACCTTCCAGTTCGAGCATTTCATGATCTCTTGCAGCTTCTAATCCCCTGGTTTCTAATTGATCTCGAATCTTGACTTTCTGGTCGTCTTTTCCTTCATCATACAGATTGTTCTCTAACTTGACAATTAATTCAACGGTCTTTCCTAGACGATTCATAATCAATTTCTTCGCTCTGAATGCCTCAACTTTAGCTATCTTAAGCCGCTCTTTTTGCTCAGCCAGCTCTGTCAAAACGTCCTTCTGCTTCCGCTTAAATTTCATTTCTTCAATCTTGGAATCAACTTTCTTTTCTGGCGCCAGAACGGAGGCAAGAAATCTCTCTTTACCGTGAGATGAGTGCGCTGAGTTGATAATTGAGATAACTCCATCAGCAATGTCGGCTTTCAGGCCGTAATTTTCGACGAGCATGTTGCGGTCGATTTTTTTCAGGTCGCCGATTTTTAATCCAGCATCGGCTAATTGCTGTGCCGTTGTGTCATCAATTCCACGTCTTAATAGTGCAAGGTAGGTGTCTTTCTTTGCCATAGCATCCTCTCCGACAAGTGCAGTCCAAGCGCCACTCCTAAGAAAAACCTCTCCTATCCTACTAGGCACAATTTCGGTTAGTTTTCGTGGCAAAATGCAGCATAGTAAGCCAGTTCGTTAACTGGGCCCGATTTGTGCCAAATCTTGAGCCAGTTTGACCCAATCGTCAAAATCTAAGTCTTCTGGACGCAAATCCATTCTCTCATCATCTAATAGGCTTTGATAGGCGCGCCTCCAACGCTCGGCATACCAATTGGGTAATCGGTTTAATCGCTTGGGCGTCGGTTTCAGAGTTGTCCTGAGTTTTTTTCTTCGTTGGTTGAATGCCTGGTGAATTATTTGCTTAATCAATCGCTTGTCAACATAAAATTCCTCATGACTGGGAATCATTTCAATGAAACATGAATTGACCTTTGGATTAGGACTGAAATTATGTGGTGCAACCTTAGCTAAAATTTCACTTCGCCAATCGAGTAAGGCGGTCATGCCTAATGAGCCGACATCTGAATCATATTCCATCACCAATCTTTCAGCAAATTCTTCTTGCACTAGCAGCACTACCTTTTCTAGGCTGTCAAGCCACTGGTTACGCAGATATCTAGTCAACAAGTCGACTAGCGGGGAGGAAATTTGGTAAGGAATATTGGCAATTACTTTGGTGACGTCATCTGGCCACGCCACAGTCAAAGCGTCACCCGTTTGAACAATCAAGGAACCTTGCTCGATTTCATTCGAAAACTGGTTTTGAAGATGCTCGACCGCACCAAAGTCAATTTCGATTGCCGTCACTCGGCAACCCGTTGCCAACAATGCTTCGGTCAGAACTCCTGGTCCGGGACCAATTTCTAAGACGTGGTCATCAGCATTGACCGCTCCGTGGTTTACCGACTCAGCAATCAATTGGTCATTAATTAAAAAGTGCTGACCTAATGACTTGTCATTGTATTGTTTACTACGTAATATGTCAACTAGACGTCGGGCACCTTTCATGATGACACCGGTAACAAGAGTTCTGATAGACGTGGCTGTAGGTTTCTGTCTTGGATTTCTGCCACAAATCGCTTAGCAAGTAGTTCGGCAGAGTCTATTGAGCAGGCTTCATCTAACTGGCTGAGTGAAGAAAAACCGCTAGAGCCACGACTTTCAACCATTTGTAGAGCTTTCTTTTTCCCTATTCCGGGAAGTAGTTCAAATGCGTGCTGCTTGAGTGATAATGGACCTGCAATATTGAAGAAGGATTTAATGAAATGTGCCTGATTTTCCTCAATAAACATCTGTGTAATTAATGGTAAATCGCTAGACGCTGAATTTGATAGTCGGTCCAATCTAGCCATCCCGAGAATGTCCCCAACAGCGGTTCGCTTAGTCGAATCGACGCCGACATAGATTCTTTCTCCAACTGTCGTATCAGCACTTTTTGAAGAATAACGGCCTAGCATCATTTTGCTTTCGCC
>DUJJ01000075.1:0-8052 GCA_013329865.1 Candidatus Poseidoniaceae archaeon | reverse complement strand
CGCTTGGGGCGTTGCTGTTTCCGGCCTTGGTTGATGTTTCGGCCTTTGCCAACGCGCTGGTTACCTCCCCGGCGCGAGTTTTGTTTATTGTTTGACCGTGTTTTTGGCGGCTGCGCAACTTTCTTTGGAACAGCAATGCGGCCTTCTGCTGGTCTCGATGGCAGGTAATTAGATGGGGTGATTGCCGGTTTTTTTTCGGTCTTTTTTGGTACCTTTATGTTGCGGTCACGATTGAAACCGCTCACACTGATCACCTAGTTAGGATTATTCAAATCCGACATGCTGTCGAACAATATCAAGGATAGCGTTGATGTCAGACTCGTCAATAGCGATACGCTTCGAAACCAACACAGCTTTGACATCGTCAGGATACATTGGAATAAGTTCGGCAATCTTGGCGGCTAAGTCTGGGTATTGGGCAAGTTTTTCCATTCCACACAGTGCTGACTTGAGTGATTCAAACACTTCAGGAGTAGTTTTGTAACCGTTTCTGTTGTCACTAGCAGCCCACTGGGCATGTTGTAATGCAGCAACCTGCTCGTAAGTCAAATCGCCTCTTCGGTCTTGGGCTCCCTCTAGCATATCCCTTACGGTTGCAAAGTCGATAAAATTGTCATCTTCACTCATGTTACTCACTCCAATGGACGGAGGTGTTCGGGTCGTGCGATAACGGTTTTTTGCATGTTACCATCTTTTACTGAGACAACCCAAGCGACACCTTGACGCTTTTCGATAAATCCGGTTCTACCGTGGAATCTTCGGTGTGGCATGCCCATTTGTTGGGCGCCATCTAGCACAATAGCAACTCTGTCACCAGTTTCATAATCATGCATGACACGGCTGATATTCAAGCGACTGCGCTCGCTTTTTCTTCTTCTTAGAATGCTTCGAGTTCTTACTCTCTGGCCTTTGGAACGCTTCATAGTTTTCGCCTCCTAAACTTCCGGTCCAGCAAATAGCCATCTTCGGAGCAAGTTGGCGACCTACCAATCGCATATAAGCACCGCGACGGCAACAAGGCTAATTCTGGCCGCGATTTAGTCTGCATGGATATCCCCGACATCGAGCCAAATGACCTCGCATTTCGCCTTGAGTAGCGAAGCAACGCTTGGTTGAGTTCGGCCATTATCACCATGAATTGTTTCCTTGACATAAGTACCGGATTCGCAGCGCAAGGTAAACTCAATCTCGGTTGAACCATCATCCATAACCTCGACCACTGGCTCGTGAACGGTGACAACCTCTCTACGTCTGATTAGATCTGCTCGGCGATGAGCTACGCGATCAGGGGTCCGCTGGGCAAGTTTTGTGCCTTCCAGTGACATTATGGCTGATTTAATGGTGTTACAATCGGGTAGTTCAAAGCACTTGGTGCCTGGTTTTGGCATCGCTAAAATGCGGGCAACAAGTTCAGCTTTTTTCCCCGTCTTAGTCAACTCGTTTTCAATACATATCGCTTCCAATTCGGCCTTCTTCATGGCGCTTAATTCAGCCTCATTATAACCAACTGTTTCGGTAATTATCTCGGTTGGCAGCGGCTTTGTATTATCCTTGCGCTTATCACCACGCCTTGGTTTCCGTTGGCGAGAATTCTTGTCAACTTTGGTTAAATCCAACGGTGCAGTCAGAACATCATACTCCGCTTCATTCATCGGTGTTAGCCTGAATCGTATCGTGTAAGATTTATCCGCCGGAGTATCTTTGATTCTCACAACTTCACTGCGGTTTGAACCTCTCAAGTCGGTTACTTCAATCGCTCCTGATGCATGCTGATTGATCTTGTGTTGTAGTTCTTGATAGTCACATGTCCTAACTTTTGGTTCCTTAAGCTCGATAACAAACGGGCGACCTCGACCCATACAACGCACATCAATATCTTCTCTTCCCATACCGTGGAATGAGTGTTCAGTAGCATCTAGTGCTGACAAAATTGGATTGCCGATTAAGTCTTGAACACTCGATTCATACTGTAAGCCTGTGTTGTTGCATGATTCACATCCGCGACCTTTGCAAGCACGACATGGCCACTTGGTTTGGGGGATGCCACGCTCAAGTTTACGATATCTACCGTAGATATAATGAGCCCTAACATCTAATTCGACGCTTAGTGTCAGTACGTCAATCAGCGCCAACACATGTGGCTTTTCATTGACTAGTTTGACCCCATCGAGTTTGGCGTTAAGTTTTCGAGCGATTTCCGCCACAAGCCCTGTTTTTAGACCATCAGAGCCATTGGCTCCATACCGTTTTCTTTCGACATCCTCTGCCTCAATCTGGTCTTTCGGAAATCTAGCACCTAGTTGTAGCCGTTTTATTTCATATGGAGCAATACTATCATGGATAATATCTGCCAACAGGTCGGTTTCATCAAAGAGATTCTCACAAAAAATACACAATGGAATTTCCTCACGAATATTGGCTAAGTGGCTATTGCCCTCAACTACAGACTGCCTAATCTCAATTCCTGACTCTTCTATGGTTTGGTCAAAACGTTTCTTACCTCCCAACCTACCAAGGCAGAAGTTGCAACAACCAACTCGAACCAGATGCTTGAGTCCAGCAGGATTGGGTGCGCGTGGAATTTCTTCCATGTGATTAACTAATTGTTCAGGTGCCTCTAGGTCCGACTGATTAGGTTCAACCGCATCACTATCAACATCGGTTTCTTCCTCCCAAAGCGAATAGTTGGTTTGACCAAATCCAGCGCTCGCATATTTCATCCAGTCCTCTTCATCATCTTGGGACATTAATCTCACCACTGCCATGGGGCCTACCCCGGTGGCAGCGTTTAACCCTCTAACCATCTATTGATGAAGGTGACGGCTAATTTGGCATTTTCAACGCTTGTCGAATGTGTCTAAAATTCCTGCAATGATAGCAAGTATCCCGGCAAAGAGGATAAAGTAAAATGATGATCCATTGTCAAAATTACCATCAAAATCATACTTCATTAGCAACCAAATCACCGCCCCAAGAATTGCTAACCCACCGCCGATAAATGATGATGGGCGACCATATCGCTGAGCATTGGCTGGTAATTCTTTCCCGATACTAGATACGGTAAGCATGACAGCAGATGATAATAACCCCAGCATGGCAATCCACACAGTAATGCCGGTAACTCCCCCTGCAGCATCATTGCTCAGGCAATTTTCTCGATCATCACCGGCTTGACTCCGAAGTTCTTGATTATCCCCGGCTAGAGCGATGGTTAAACTATAGGTATTCTCGCAATAATTCTCGATTGGCCCCTTCACTATCGAGTCACTTGGTGGACTCTCTGACGCGGCGTTATCCATGTCGTCGGCAAGTAGCACGTAAGCGAGTTGGATGCAGGATTGCTCTTGTGCAACTCCAGTGCAATCGACCTTCATGTCAGACAAGCCTAATGACACTTGTCCAGCGCCATTTTCGATGCTTTCATCATTCTGCACCTGCCACGAGTTACCAAATTGACCAACAAGGGCCAGCAATACAGCGATAGTGATGCAACCAACTGCGACCCATGTTAGGATGGGTTTTTTCTCCGCTATTGGCGCTACAGCTACTGGCGCCACGCCTCCCAGTGCTGGATTAGCCATCTGTTGTTGCACTGGAATAGTTTGTGCCATCGGCTGAACCATTATTTGGGGCTGTGGAGTTGCTTGTGGTTGTATCAGCGGTTGGGACGGTATTGGAGCAGGTAATGGCATTGACTCCTGTGCCGCATCAGCAGGAGTAAATCCCGGGTAATACTGTTGGGTGTATCCAAGGGCTTGGTCAGCAGGATAGCCTTGAGCAATCAGTCCATTGTAGTAAGTCTGGCCACCAGTCATTGACATTCTGGCTAAATCGGGCTAAATAACCTTATTCGTCGGCTATGAAAATCATCGTATCAGATTCGTTTTCCCGCATTAACATCGCCAGAATACCAAGAGCGGCAGTGGTCAGAACCAAACTAGCGATTAGTGATAAGGCAATCATAGCAGCTGAATAAATGCCAAAATTACTGAATAGACCCATCGGTGAAAGTGCTATTACGCTGAAGCCGGCGATATCAGAAGCAGCGCTACCAATCAGGGCCAGACTACAGGCTCCGCCGACTGCGACAAGTGCCTGATGATGTGACTCGCCCTTTTCGCGGCTTTCCCGATATCGTTCAGTAACGTGGATACAGTAGTCTATACCGACACCCAGCGATATTGTTGCGATGGTTACTGTGACAATATTCAGCGACGAACCTGCCGCATACATTAGACCGTAAAGCCATACGACAACCAGTAATATTGGAATCAACGTAATGCTTGCCTGTTTGAAGGATTTGAAACCAATTGATAAGGTTATGAAAACGAATAGAGAACCTAGGATTAGTGATGACTGCATTTCGCTTTGCATGGCATCCGACGCCACATATCTGGTAACCGGACGTCCAGTAATCATGACCCAGGTTAGTGGTTTATCATCCTGTTCTTCACCAGCGGAATCTATTGTCCCCGACGATAAATTAGTGAAAACGGCAAGATCCCGCCAAAGCTCCTCCAAACCTTCACCCATGCCGGGAAAATCTTCTGGAGAGGTCATACCAAATCTAATCAGCATTCGGTCATATTCAGCATTGTTACCATTAATGTCTAGCCAAGGCTTGTCGGTGTCTAATGCAACATTTGGCTTGATGTAGAGCTCAACTATACTCGGGGGGATATCGGGAATTGGACCTACACCGGGAACGCCGTGCAGCACCAAAAATCCGTAGAAGTATGCAAGGCAATCTCGGTCAGTTAAATCAAGCAAAGGGCCAGCACCATCGTCGGAGCAGTTCATGCCATGGCCCTCAACATCGGTTAGCCATCCTGCGGCTTCGAATGGAGTTGGGTCCAGCACGAGAGAACCCATTGCGGCGAATACCATCTCATCAAGAGCTAAAATATCGATATCTCCGTTAGGTAACTTGGTAATTTTATCAGCAACGCCCTCAGGCAGTATCCCCATTTCCGTGCGGAATATGTCAATAGCGGCGTAAACATTTGGGTCAAGGACGTCACCCTCAATCAACAGATAGGCAGGTTCTCCCTCATCGGCGAAGCGATCGGTTACAATCTCAACACCTTTGGCGAAATCCGATCTCTCATCAAGAAAATCCTCTACCCGGAAATCGCCTTCTAACTGCGCCATTCCCACAGCTGCAGGAATGGTAATCAAGGCGGCAATTAGACCAACGACTAGTGCTGGCTTGGCTTTTCCACAAGTGGTGGTAATTTTACGAAGGAAATCCTCTGAGACAAGATGAGTCATTTGTCTTTCCGCGATATTTTTGCTGCGTTTTTGCATCCACTCATCAACGGTGAGGCGGATGAGTGGCACCCATAATCCAGTAAGTAAGAAGGCAGCAAGAATGCCTAGTGCCGCTTCAACACCGAAGGAACGCAATGCTGCGACATCACTGAATAGATTTGCTGCAAAAGCAGAAATCGTCGTTAAACTGGTTAGAAATATCGCCCGACCCACGCGAGTGAGGGTAATTTCGGTTGCTTCCGTAGTCGTTGCCCCGTTCTTGCGCTCCTCTTTGTAGCGATGTAGTGCATGCAGAGAATCATCTATGCCCAACGCTAGAACTAAAATTGGCAATAAATTTGAAAACTGCGATCTGGCTATCACGGTGAATCCCAACCAACTTGAAAAATTCGCTAAGTGGCCTATCATCCCCTGCATCCACAACAGAGCTGCACCGAGGGCAATCAGAACTATTGCCACATCCGTCCACCGGCGCAGACTGATATACAACAGGCCAACAATCACTAAGCCCATCAGGACAATTAGTCCGGCACTAGATTGTAGTTCCCTGTTGACTTCAACATTTACCCCTTGGCCTACAAGTAGGGTTATGGTTGTGCGATCATTGGACCGCAACTTTCCTTCCAAGTCCATATATGACCATTCGCTAGAGCAGCCTCCACTTTCCTGTTGCAACTCTTGGCAAACTGCTTCATTGTAGCGCGGCGGATGGACGACCAACTCACCACCGTCTAGACGGTAGCCTCCAACAATCAATCCGTCATCGGTAAACTGGACATCCTTTTCTTGATGGGCATCTTTCCAAATTACCTCCCAACCCATTTCCTCCAACTTTGCGCTATCGTATTGCACCAAGAACCAAGTTGACGATGCTGACCACCGGCCAAGGCCTTGAGTAGCGTTAGCCCATGAGCCATTGAGTTGTAGTTCCCCACCAATTGGGCCAGTCTGTAGTGAATTGACATCGGGGAAAAATCCGCGGTCTAAAGAAAGCCAGCGGAGGAAATTATTCTCCGGAGCATCAGCCATCCTCAACGCCGCTAAGTCAATGTGATCTTGAGTGATATTGTCATCATCAAATTCTAGACATTCTAGAACACCGCAATCAGTCCAATTAGTTGGGGCTGGTGTAGGTACTCCGAGGGAATTAATGCCCGGTTGAGTCAATATTGAGGTTCCATTCATGAAGCCACGGAAGATATCTGATAGTGTCATTACCCCATTATATTGGTGACCGGTAACATCGTTCACTAGTGGCTTTAGTGCCGGTGCCAGAATATGGTCGTAGACAATCTGTCGCTTAGAGTCAATCTCTCGCAACACTGACAAATTCACGATGCCGCCCTTTGGGGCAGAAATTCCCTGCCAAGCTTCACCAGACTCCACCATCTCATCAATATCTGGTAGTGAAGAATAATCAGGTGCACCATCACTCATTGGCGGAATAGGAGACCAATCCTCAACGGGCGGCACAAATTCTGGGTCGCGAGCCGAAATGACAAATCCAAGGATAATTTCTGAGTTGGAAAATTCTCTGTTGATAATTGTCTGTGCGGTCAACTCTGGAGATTCCATTTCATACGATTCCATGTCAATCGGCTGTAGAGCGGTGAGTGCACCGGGTATCATGAATAATGATAGAATGAAAACCGCAATATGAACGCGTCTTTTTTGAGGGACAAACCACTTGGAAAACCTGTGGAATCTAGTTCCCATGAGTGTAGGCTAGGGTTGTAGCATTTGAAACCATGTATATAGAATTCCAGTTGCTAGTTAGGCTATGGCCACCCTCTTAATCTTGAATCAGCAGCCTTATGACGGCACGGATGTAACCTGGAATGCGCTTCGCCTAGCACGGCAACTGAGCAATGATGGTCAGTCGGTCAGAATTTTCTTGATGAATGACAGTGTTGACTTAGCTCGAGAAGGCATTATTCCACCTGCTGGAGTCGAGGATATGGTTGCTATGACAAAGCAATTGATTGCTGACGGAGTGCCCGTTAAAGTGTGTGGAACCTGTCAGCAGAGATGCGGAGTTCTCAAAGGCCAAGGTTACTACGATGGTGCCCAGTATTCTACTATGGCAGAATGTTCTGAGTGGGTCCAAACTAGTGACAAAGTGTTGACATTTTAGTACGTCTCAAATCTCTCGCAAGAAGAAAAAACGTGGTGCGGGAGGCAGGATTCGAACCTGCGAACCGATAAGGAATGGGACCTAAACCCACCGCCGTTGACCAAGCTGGGCGACCCCCGCGCAGATTCAACTGCGGGATAACTATCATTTCAAATCAACGCTTATGATTTGACAGTAAATCCAGCATCATTGATTATTGCGCATATCTCTTCAATCGTAATACCACCAGAGGTTGTGATTACACCTGAATTTGTTTCATGGGATATATCTGCCCTTGCTACCTGCTGATTACCGCTCAAGACTCTCGACAACCTTGATGAGCAACCGCTACAGGTCATACCATCAATCAAAACCTGATATACATCACCAGTCATGATGTTCACTTGGTGATTTAGTTTTAATCAGTTTGTATGACACTTAAACTACAAACCCACTGGCTGCCACCAACGTAGAATAAGCGAATTGGTTACTACACTAACCGAGGATAGCGCCATCGCTGCCGCTGCGAAAGCAGGCGGTAACAAAAAGCCAGTAAACGGCAGCAATAATCCCATAGCCAGAGGTATCCCAATTGTATTGTACGAAAATGCCCAACCGAGATTTGTTCTGACTCTCCGCATGGTTGCATGACCTAGTTCAATAGATGA
>DUJJ01000057.1 GCA_013329865.1 Candidatus Poseidoniaceae archaeon | reverse complement strand
AATCTGGGTCTTTTGCATACATTAATTAATCCGATAGGACAGGGGTGCGCATGTTTTGTCCAAAATGTGGAACCTTATCGTTCCCAGACCCTAGTGGTAACATCACATGTCCTAACTATAAGTGCGGCTATGTAGGGCCGGCAAAATTAGTCATCAAGGGAACCGATGGCGAAGATGTTGACCTATTCAATGTCAAGTCAGAAACCAAAGCAGAGAAGCGTGAATATGAGGTGATTAAGGACTCAGACAAGATGCAGGGGATTCTCACCAAAGATACTTACATGTGCCCGAAATGTGATGCGGTAGAAGTATATGCATACCTTGAACAGACACGTTCATCTGATGAACCAGAAACTAGAATGTTAACTTGCAAAGAATGCGGTCACGGCTGGCGCGAGTATTGATCATATATCGCCTTCAACCCGCGGTGCTAGGAAGTATTTGACTTCAACAGCACCATCATGGAAAGCAAAATTAATCGCCAGTGGGTAATTTTCTCCAAAACCGATCTCCAGTGTCTCCACTCGGCCAATGACCTTGTTTAGCGGCTGCAAGTATCCAAGTGAGTATTGACTGTGAGCCGGATTATCGAATTCGAACAACTGTAAATCATCTTTGTGGAAATTAACTTGGATGTTGCTGTTAGTACTATTTGCGCTGACGGTAAAGTGGTCTTTGTTAATAGCCAGAGTCATCATATCGCCGCCCAAGGCTGCCGCTTTCAGAATTCTTATGAAATCACTACCGCTCAGGTGAACCTTGCATTTTGGATCTAGTGGCGGTAGTGCAGGAACGGTAATTGTTGACGGGTCGATAGTTCGCAACTCCCCCTCGACATTGCCAAGTTTAGCCTGCAATACGCCAGTACCCTCATCGGCCTTTAGGTTCAACATTTCGTCTGGTGTGCCCAAACTAACCAAGTCACGGACCATGTCAATTTCAAAAGCAATTGATGTCTCATCTAATTCCCAAGTGTCAAATGCTGCGGAATCAATATCCATCTGAATCATTGCAACATGCGAATGGTCGACCACTCTTATGTGAAGACTGTTTTCTTTAAAATCAAACTTAGCGTCTTCAACAACGGCTTTCAACGTATCCAAAATCTTGCTCATCAGGTCTAATCGGGCTGTGACGTTCAACATGAGATAGCACCCCTCTCTACTTGTCATTGCACTTTCGACGGCTTATGAACTTACCATAATAAAACGCAATAAGCAGTGTATTACAACGTCAATAGAGTTGAATGAATTTCTTACTTAATGATAGTCAAATAGTCCCTTGGATTGATAATGGAGTCTCATGTGGAAACTCCATGGGCGCCAGTGTTGAGCCACTGCTAAAAGAAGACGGTGAGCCGTATACGGCAGCTGTCTTGATACCAACAATCAACAACGCAGATGAGTTAGAAATTGTGTTAGAGCGACTATCAAAACAGACCTATCCGCATTTCGAAGTCGTAATTGCTGATTCAAAATCCAAAGACCACACCAAGCAAGTTTGTGAAAAATACGGCGCAACTTGGTTAGATGATTCATCAAATAACCGTGCAGACGCGTGTAACTTTGCGCTAAAGCAAATGGACCATGATTTGGTATTGTTCACCGATGATGACACGATTCCACCACTAGATTGGGTTGAGAAATTAGTTCGTTGGTTTGAAGATCCGAAGGTTGGCGCTGTCGGTGGCCCGAATTTTGCCCCTGATGATGACTCATTTGGTGCCAAGTGCGCAGATGTCGCATTCTGTACTAAATTTATGACGGCTGGAACACGGTATGGTGCTCAACCAAAAGGTGAATTAGTGCCTATATCACATAATCCTGGCGTCAACTGTGCTCATCGCATGGCAAACCTGAGAGAGGTTGACTTCTTCGAGGAAGGTTGCATCGGAGCAGAAGATGTTGTGCTAGATGCTAAGATTCAGCGCAAGGGTCACAAGCTATTCATTGACCCATCCAATGTTATGCCCCACCGTAGGCGTGTGCCTTTCAAGCCTTACATGAAGCAGATGCGCAACTACGGCTATACCCGCATGGTCGCCAACAAGCGGTGGCCGGAAATTTCTCGCTGGTCGCATACTGCAATCGGTTTCTTCCCACCACTGGCAGTATTGTCGATAATCGGAGTAATTTACGGAATGCTGTCAGGCGGAGCCGCTGATGATTATTGGCTCACCATCGAGGGTGAGTGGACGCTCCCAAGACTTGCATTCCACGGCTTGGGTGGAGGAATGCTAGCCTACATTGGAATATGTTGGTTAGGCGCCGCAATCGGTACCTCGCCGCATCGTAGTTTTGGCACTGTTTTTCTAGCACCACTATTCGTGTTTTTGGCCCACTGGGCTTATGGTCAAGGAGTGATTAAGGCATGGCGTGAAATCAGTAAAACCGGTGGCAAAGCCGGCATAGGTCATCAGATTGATGATCGCACTCGCACTGTTTGAAACAGTGAAAAACCAGCCTTGTTTACAATAAATCATCCGTAACTGCTTAGTTAGATGAAAGCAGCCGCAGGTCTCATGAGTGGACTCACTTTGTTCGAGAGATTGTCCGCTTTGGATAAGCCTGATGGAACCAATGATACCGAGCAGATTTGGATGATAATCCGCACGTTCTTGGGTATTATCAGAGTGTTAATTTTCGTATCAATCATCGTTATTGCTGAAATGCTTGAAGAGATATTTATTGGTAATCTGAGCCTCGCGGTGTGGTCACTAATAGTTGGCATTCCGCTGTTTGTGTTGCTCTCAACCCTTATCATCTTGGGTAATAAACGATTTATTGACAAGTCTACAAAACAAGAGAAAACGACAGTTCTGCGACCGATTATCAAACGTGTCTAGTCATAGCCCGGCTAAATCTCCAGTTTGTATAGTCCACTGGCTGGCATAAACTCCACCTGCCTCAACCATATCATCATGCTTACCACGTTCGACAATTGCTCCATCAACCATTGAGATAATTTCGTCTGCATTCCTTATGGTAGATAATCTGTGGGCAACCGCAATAGTCGCCCTATCGTTGCCGCTGGCGATTAAGTTCTCCTGAATTCTGCGTTCTGTTTCTGCATCTAATGCACTTGATGCCTCATCCAGTATTAACAACGAAGGGCGTTTTAGCAGTGCCCTTGCTAGCGATACCCTGGCACGCTGACCGCCAGATAGTTTTGCTCCACGGTCACCAACCATTGTATCCAAACTATCCTCCAATTCTTGAATAAATTCCCAAGCACCAGCCAGTTCAAGAGCGGTCTGTAACTCAGCTTCACTAGCAGTTTGATTGTAAATTACATTATCCTTGACAGTCCCATAGAACAAGAATGGTTCCTGACTAACAAAGCCGATTTTATCTCTGACGGAATCCAGTGTGTAATCTTGAATCGACACCCCGTTAATCAATACTTCACCGCTATTTACGGTGTAGTAACGCATCAATAACTTCAGAATCGTAGTTTTTCCCGCACCTGTATGACCCATTATGCCGAGGAAATCACCGCCTTCAACCTTGAAGGATATACCTTTTAGCACCGGTATTGTAGTGTTTGGGTAGGTGAAATGAACATCCTTGAACTCGACTGAAGTAATATCTTCAGACAACTCAATTGCATCCTCCTTGTCGAAAATTTCGGGCTCTAAATCAACAACGGCAAATACTCTCCTAGCAGCCGCTTCACCTCTTTGTAATTGATTGATGAGAATCCCGAAGATGAATAATGGCATGGTCATACGAGTAGAAATTAGCAAAAATGTTACCAGTTGGCCAGTGCTTATTTCACCGCTTCCTGCGAGCGAACCACCAACAGAGACAAGCAGGCCAAAGGCGATACCGGCGATTGCATAAATCATCGGCACAAACCTGTTTCGGTCTTGACTTGCGCCAATCGCTTGGTCACGATATGCTGCAGATTCTCGATTTACCCGCTCAGACTCCCAATCTTGAGCATTGTATGCCTGCACTACTGAGATCCCAGATATCAGATTCTCCAGCACTGCTGTAATGTCCCCGGTAGATTCTCTTTGCTTGCGATACTTACGCTGAACTCTGGTAGAAAACCAGTATACTAGCGGCACAATTAGAATCAGTGGACCGAACAATACTGCAGCTAACTTCCACGACATCAGGACCAAGATGACAAATGCGGTTAGAAATGTAACAATTATCCTAATTATTGATGTCGAAGAGTCGGCAACAACATCCTCAAGCTGGTTGACATCACTAGAGAGCACCGACATTATCTGCCCGGTTTGCCGCATATCGTAGTATGAAGCCTCCATTGAAATGATTGACTTCGTTGCATCCATACGCAAATCGTGTTGGATTCTATAGCCTAAAGTTTGCCAAGAATATTCTGACAGGCCTTGGAATAACGCAAGGAAGAAGAAGCCTAGAAAAATCAGAAATCCATACCCAACTTCGATACTACCCGGCAGATTAATCACAAAATCCTGTAAGAATTTTGGCCCGCTCATAATACCGTTGGTGAAGTAATCTATCGAGTATCCAATCGCCACAAACGGCATTAAGTCAAACATTCTCGCCATTGCATTGGAAAAAATACCGGAAAACACCCTGCCTGGGTATCTCTTGGCGTATGGCACAACTCGCCAGATTTGCCTGCCGACAATTTGTTTCTGGTCGTGGGATGGAGCCATTGGGTCAATGTCACCCAAGTCATTAACTCCATCAGTCATGACCTATGGCCTGCAATTGGGTTTTTCAACTCTCGTAGTGATTCAACGGGATTAATCAAGCAAATCATTCATGAGGGGCCGGGTGCAGTGCCAGTGCATGAGCCGGAGTCTGTCGATGAAATCTGTGACTATTTGTCTGTTTTTTATCTTACAATTAATTGCACCTATGACCATGGCTGACGATGGAAACCCTCCCCAAATTGTGGTTGATGACTCAGACCAGCTTGAATCGTTGGAACGAATTGGCATAACTCCGAGTGAGGAGATAATCAACGGTTGGTTTGCCAGTGAGCATTCTGCTGGTGAAGTTACTCTGCTTTACCGGACAACATCAGTGATCCCAATCGACCAATTTACCCAATGGACTGGACAGCAGGACCTTGATGGCAGATACATCCTCACCCACCAATTCCCAGTTCCTACTGAGTGGCGTTATGAGTTAGCTGAGAACGGTATCGAGTGTGACACATTCATGCCTCCTAATGGTTTTAGTTGCAAATTGAATGATGTCAATATCGACCAACTAAATGAGATGTCTGTTCTAGGTATTAGCAAACTGGACGCAGTCGATAAGATTCGCCATGGATTAGCTGAATCACTACTTTCGAACAATCACATAATAGTTGACATAGTGTTATCAGGATATGATTTACCTGCCGGCATTCACGACAGAGACGACATCAACATACTATCATACAGCAGCAGATTTGCGACCGTAGAAACCGGAATATCAGGAGTAAATTGGCTGTCTAGTCAGGATGAAATCGAGTGGCTAGAAGAGAAGCCGGTAGCGTTTATACAAAACTCGGTTGCCAACACCATCATCAACTCTGATGACATACGAGATAATACCAAAATGTCGGCACTAGACAGTTCGTGGTCTGGTTTGGATGGCAGCGGAATAATCGTCACTGTGGGCGACACTGGTCTTGATAGTGGGGTGAATGATTTAACAATGCACCCCGATTTTAGCGACCATATTTTGGGGATTTATTCTTGGCCAATCCCTCAATCTCATTGCACATGGAATAGTCCAACAGACCCCGGACCGTGTGACGATGGTCCGGATGATGATCACGGCCACGGCACCCACGTTGCGGGTTCCGTATTAGGTGACGGCACTTCCAGCGGTGGAGCAGTTGTTGGAATTGCTCCGGAAGCTCAGCTACTTGTTCACGCCTTCGAACAAAGTGGTGGCTTAGGCGGTATTCCGAACAATTATCAGGATTTTTTCAACGTTGCTGTGGAGAATGGCAGTCACATCCATACAAATTCTTGGGGCGGCTGCATTAGACCTGGTGAAGGTGATCCATGCAATGATTATGGCCTCTATTCTACAGGTTCAATGCAAATCGACATGAGCGCTATGACCCACAAACAGTTGGTCATAATGTTCGCAAATGGTAACGACGCTACCGATGGTAATGGCGATGGTGAAATCGACGATAACTCACTGTTGTGGGAGGCAACAGCAAAAAATTCGATATCTATTGGAGCCTCTGAAAATTACCGTCCGTCAAGAGGTAGTTTTGCAGATAATGCCGATGGAATGGCGGATTTCTCAGGTCGAGGACCGACCGAGGATGGCCGAATTAAACCAGACTTTGTCGCACCTGGAACTCATATTTATTCAACAAAATCAAGATTTTCCGGACCTGCCGCGTCATCATGTGGCTGGGGCTCTGACAGTGCCGAGACTGAATATTGCTACATGGGTGGCACCAGTATGGCAACCCCAATTGCTGCTGGAGCAACAGCCTTATTGTTGGAACACCTAATTGAAAATGTCGGAATCGCCGACCCAACCTCGTATTTGGTTAAGGCGATTTTAGGTGCCTCGACAAGTGACATGGCAGGACAATACGGCAGTCCTACCAACGGCGCTGGTGAGGCAATCCCCAACATGCATGAAGGTAATGGTCGATTGAACATGTATAGCGCAGTGCAAACAAACTTTGTGCACAATGAATCATTGAGCACATCAGATGATCGGGGGTGGAGTTTCACACTACCTAGCGGAGCCCATGACCTACAAGTTGCGCTAGCATATCCAGACCCTGCTGCCTCTCCTGGAGTTAGTCCATACTTGGTAAATGACCTCGACCTTTCATTGACCGATCCAAGCGGAACTGTATACGACCTAAATGACAACTTGAATAATCTACGAGTTATGAATATATCAGCACCAGCAGCAGGAACCTGGGAAGTCCATGTTGTTGGAACCAATGTCCCGACTGGACCACAATTTTTCTCCCTAGCAATCAATCATGAAGTTCCGTTAGTGAATTTGACC
Organism: Candidatus Poseidoniaceae archaeon; assembly: GCA_013329865.1. Lineage (GTDB taxonomy): Archaea > Thermoplasmatota > Poseidoniia > Poseidoniales > Poseidoniaceae > MGIIa-L1 > MGIIa-L1 sp8725u. Next base: position 4,540 of record DUJJ01000057.1, on the reverse strand, counting down.
CTCGACGCCGACTTGGATGGAATAGAGGACAGTATGGATGATTGTATGAATGTGGCTGGAACCTCGGCTGTAGATAGAACAGGCTGTCCGGACAGTGATGGCGATGGATACTCCGACCCAGACGGTGGATGGACAATCGCAAATGGCGCAGACGCTTTTGTTAACGAGCCAACACAGTGGGCTGACCAAGATGGTGACGGCTATGGAGACAACTCCGCAGGCCTCCAACCCGACGCTTGCCCGGTATCTCCTGGCGCTTCAACACTAGATCGATTTGGCTGCGGCGACAGTGACGGTGATGGTTTCTCAGACCCAGATGGTGGTTGGCCAATTGCCAGTGGTGCTGATTCGTGCCCCACTGTAGTTGGTACTTCAAATCAAGACCGTGCCGGATGTCCAGACGACGATGGTGATGGTTACAGTGACCCCGACCCCTCAGGCAACAACGGACCATCTTGGGATGTTGGTGATGGAGCAGATGCCTTTACCGGTAACGCCACTCAGTGGGTTGATGCAGACGGGGATACCTTCGGCGACAACTCCAGCGGGACGTTTGGGGATGCTTGTATTGGAATCACTGGAGCTTCGTATCAAGACAGATATGGCTGCACAGATACAGATGGCGATGGTTGGTCAGATCCCACCGGTGGTTGGACAACTGGCAACGGAGCTGATGCATTTGTCAACGAGGTTACGCAGTGGGCTGACCAAGATGGTGATGGTTACGGCGACAACGCCGCAGGCGTCAATCCAGACTCATGTCCAGTTGATTTCGGCACATCCAATCAACTGGGGAATTTAGGTTGTCCTGATGCTGACAATGATGGCTATGCTGATACTGATGACCCGTTCCCATCAGATAATTCACAGTGGGAGGATGCCGACAGCGATGGCTACGGCGACAATCCAGCCGGAAACAACCCAGATGGTTGTGTTGGAGTTCAAGGCTTTAGCACTCAAGATAGACTAGGTTGTCCGGATACTGATGGTGATGGGTATTCTGATTCGACTCCAGGATGGACTGCAGCCAACGGTGCTGACCTGTGGCCAAATGATGTAACGCAGTGGGCAGACAGTGATGGTGATGGTTACGGAGACAATGCCAGCGGGACCAATGGTGATGGCTGTCCATTCGTTAGTGGCACCTCCGCAAATGATCGTTTAGGCTGTCCAGATTCCGATGGCGACGGATGGTCTGACCCTGATGGCGCGTGGACAGCAGCCAACGGTGCAGATGCATTTCCTAGCGACTCGACACGCTGGGCTGATGCTGATGGCGATGGCGTAGATGATGTCATTGATGATGACTGCCCTGGGATTGAAGGATATTCCTCACAAGACCGACAGGGCTGCCCGGATTCTGACGGTGATGGTTACTCAGATATCGATGAATCATGGAGTTATTCCGATGGTGCAGATGTCTTCCCTAATGACGATTCTCAGTGGAGTGATAGTGACTCTGACGGTTACGGTGATGAACTCACCGGAAATGATGGAGACAGTTGCCCAAATACTCCTGGAAACTCATGGCGAAATGGAATCCTGGGATGCCCAGATTCTGATGGCGATGGTTACGCTGACAACGATGATGCCCAGCCAGATGAGCCTACTCAATGGGCTGATACCGATGGTGATGGTTATGGTGATAATCTAGCCGGTGTAAATCCCGACTCATGCCCTACTGTGGCAGGAAATTCAACTCTAGGTAACCGACTAGGTTGTCCAGATTCCGATGGTGATGGCTGGGATAATGTGCAAGATGAATTACCGAATAATGCTACCCAATGGTTAGACGGTGATGGTGATGGTTATGGCGACAACGCATTCGGCATAGATCCTGACTCTTGCCCTACCGAGCCGGGTACGTCCAGTGTGGACCGTAAGGGCTGTCCTGACAATGATGGGGATGGCATTTCTAATCTCAATGACGCGTTCCCTGATGACCCAACCCGTAGTCAGGACTCTGATGGTGATGGATATGATGACCTTGAAGATAATTGTATCACGGTGCCAGGTAACTCAACAACTGACCGATTAGGTTGTCCTGACAGCGATGGCGATGGTTATTCCGACCCTACTTTGCCATCAGAAAACAATGCTGGATGGGATGTTGGTAATGGCGCTGATGCGTTTCCTTTAGAATCAACTCAGTGGGCAGATGGCGATGGTGACGGTTACGGCGATAATCCCGGCGGTTATGAAGCGGATGACTGTCCAACGGTAGCGGGCGCTTCGAATGTCGGTTTGTTTGGCTGCCCCGATGATGACAATGATGGCACAGCTCAATCAGAAGACGCATTTCCAAGTGACGGCACTCAATGGTCAGATACCGACGGTGACGGTTTCGGTGACAATCCAGCCGGCTTGACTCCGGACTCCTGCCCAACTGTGATTGGGACTTCAACCTTGGACCAATATGGCTGTCCAGATGAGGATGGTGACGGCGCTAGCGACGAGAATGACCTTTGGCTGGGCGATGATTCACAGTGGTTCGACAGTGACTTAGATACGTTCGGTGATAATGAATTCGGTACAATGGGCGATAGTTGTCCAAGTGAATTTGGTACTGCATGGCTTGGCTCAAACTTAGGCTGTCCGGATTTGGATGAAGATGGGTGGGCTGATGTTGAAGATGTCTTCCCAACAGAGAAATCACAGTGGTCGGACTCTGACGGCGATGGATGGGGTGATAACCAAACTGCGGGAGCATACAAACTCGACCACTGGCCGAGTGATCCGTCCAGAAACGCAGGCGAGGGTGATTTGGCTTGTACTGAAGACACAATAGAAATAGATCTTGCTGGCGGGAACTGGTTTTCATTTACCTGTACTATAAGCACAGAAATGACAAACTCTGGGATAAGGGTTGAGTGGCAAGCGATATCCGGAATAATTGCCGACTCAAATGTTGAGAACGTCATATTCAACGTGAACCAGGTCGAGTCACAGGTAATGATTTTCTCAGGCGAGGTAGAAAAGCTAGGAAACTATCAACTCGTTATTACAGCCACCGAGACAGGGGCTGATTTCGCTCTTGATTCCACCACAGTAACGCTGAGGGCCCAAGATTCAAGGCTGAAGTCAAGCACCGTCGACGACCAAACTGATGCTATCAACAGATTGCTAAAACAACAGACAGTGCAGGCAGGGCTAGGGGCTTTGGTATTGCTGCTGCTTGTTGGCACACTGTATGCTAGAGGTAAATCGAATACTACGCGTCGGAATATCGAGCGACGAGAACATGCACAAAATGTCCTCAAAGCCAGACTGACTGGTAAAGATAGCAATTCGGTAAACCGCCGAGCAGAGTTTGGTCTTAATCGTCTTATTCCACCACCACCTCCAGGATTTGAGTAGTTATTCTAACCGATTGACTCAAAGAGTGATTACTGTTGCGAAGCATTGTCGCGGATATGGTGAAGTGGTTATCATCTGAGGTTTCCAACCTTATGTCGTGGGTTCGACTCCCGCTATCCGCACCACACAATCCTCCGTGATAACGTAATAATAAAACTGGTAAAGTCTATCAGTGTCAGGGTTTAGGTGATATTATGGGGAACGAATTAACTAAGAGTTTACTCCTCATTTTAGTCTTATTCTCCGCGTCGATTTCGGGATGCTTTGGTGAAAACTCTCCGGACAGCGAATTTGACATTGCTGGATTCCAAATTGATTTTACTGATGCTGCAGATGCCGAATTACGTGGGGGAGAATGGCACACATTTTTCCTCGCTGGTAAAGGTCGGTCAATTTCCGTGCCAAATAATGTCATGATGTTCATTGATGATGTCGTGATACCGAACGGGTTCGCAACAGTTACTGACGAACAGATAAATGGCAAACTGCTACCTATACCCTACGCAGAAGATGTAAGAATCACCATCGTAGAATCAAACGGTAAAGGAAAGTCGTTTGAATATCTAGTTGCGGAAGGGGAACCAATAGTAAGCGGTGCTGAGTGGTTTGATAACATGGATTTCATCACTAGTGTCTGCGCCGATTCTACTCTCTGTGGCGGCTACATTAATCGCTGGATGGGCTCACCTAACCCCGCATTTGAGCGGGCTGCGTCTTTTTTCCATGGCCACTTCGAAGGATTGGGTTATGAAACTCACTTGATGCGAGTGACTGATACACTCAGTTTAACCCAGCCAGAGAGTCTAAACGTGATTGCGTGGAAGAGGGGTTACGATGATTCATGCGTGCAGGGAATTGGCGCCCACATGGATGTTGCACTTCCCGGTGGCCCACCCGGTGGTGGCACCTATGAAGGGGCATACGATAACACAGCTGGAACCGTTGCAGTTATGTTGTATGCTAAGGCATTGCTAGATATCGAGGTTAGATGCGATACATTCCTCGCTCTCTGGTCCAGCGAGGAGGCCGGGTTGCGTGGCTCTAACGCATTTGCCAATAACAACTGTGACTATTGCTTGCCGCAGGACAAAGAGTTGCGATTTTACATCAATATGGACATGATGGGCATCTCTTATCCGGCGAAGAAATCTGACGGTGATTATTTTCCTTACCATGCATGGTC
>DUJJ01000172.1 GCA_013329865.1 Candidatus Poseidoniaceae archaeon | reverse complement strand
GGTGGTGTCATTCGCTGAAGTCGTCGGTGGGCTTGTTCCCACAATGTGATAGTCATTAGGTATCCAGTCACCACCCATTCTGCCTTCCCAAGCATATAACTCAGGCAATACATCGCTGCGGTTTAAGCTCGAATTAAGCAATTTGAAAAATTTGGTAAGACATTGATTAATTCTAGGCCCCGCACGATCTTGTGCGCCCGCATCTCTAGCCTCCTTTGCCCGGCCATCGCTGCCTTTGAAGCCAAGCCTGCCACCAAGACCCGCATCTGGATTAACTACAATGCCGATGCGCATACCTTTGCCTGTTGCTAATAGTTGATGAAGTTCTGTCTTAAGTGGCAATCAGTGAAGGAAAGATTTCATCAATGATGGTTCGATGTATTTGTATGGCGAATGATGAGGTATTGCCAGAACTTGTGAAAGCACTGGAAAGTAATTTCTCTGAAATGAAAATCGGCGAGGAGCATTTCCAACAACTTAAGGGCGAATTGAACACTAAAGTCGAAGGAAAAAAGCCGATTATATATCAGGAAAAATATTCCTCTGAGAACCAAACTGGTAAACTAGTAGTTAAGCCGATTAAAGCTACAAAAGAATTGATTGATTCTCCTATTGAAGTAGAGGATGAAACGGAGAAGGATGAAGACGAAATCATTCAGGGAGAAATTAAGGTTATTCTTGACCAGCCTTCGACGTCATTAGGTGATGATTTCGACGTCGAATGGTAGCCATGCCTATTCATTATCTAATTATCCAGAAATTTAACCTTAGAGTTGAAATAATGATTATGATTTTATGCCGGTTTTCTATGGCAGGGACATGACATCAAATAATGTTGGTAAAGGCATTGCGGAATTTGTAGGAACCTTCTTTCTGGCGCTAACTATCTTCATCGCCGCAGTAAGTGGCATGGCTGGAAACTTCGCTCCAATTGCGATAGGTATTACTCTCATGGTAATGATCTATGCAGTTGGACATGTCTCTGGAGCCCACTTCAACCCTGCTGTGACCCTTGGCCTATTCGTAAAAGGGGATTGTAGTAAGGATGAGTTGCCCTACTATCTGGCGGCCCAAATTATCGCTGGTATCCTCGCTTTCTTTGTTGGTTCAGAACTAGTTCTCAACGGTTTAAGTCCTGAATTAATAGGCGGGGAAATTACCGAAATTGAGTTCGAATCTACCGTATCCGTCCTTGCAGCTGAGCTTTTGTGGACATTTGCTCTCATGTTCGTTATTATTAACGTCGCTACCGAACAATCTGGCAACCAGTTCTATGGTGCTGCAATAGGTTTTACGGTAATGGCTGGCGCCTTCACTGTCGGAAGCATCTCACTTGGTTCATTTAATCCCGCAGTTACTACCATGCTAATAACAAGTGGAAAGTTGGCTATTGCTGACTGCTGGATGCATTTTGTACCTCAGATAGCTGGTGCAGTAGCAGCTGTTTATGCTCATAAGATGATGATTCCTACTGATGAATAATATTAATGATTCACTATGAAAATTGCAGTTGTAACTGGCGCAAGTCGTGGTATCGGCTCTGAATTCACAGTGCGCTTGCTGGATGATGGTTGGCTAGTGTATGCTGGTTATCGATCTGACAAACACAGATTGGATTTAATCAATAATAAAAATTTGATTTGTCGCCGCTTGGATGTAACAGATAATAATTCTATCAAAGAATTTGCGGATTCTATTCCTGGTAATGTAGATTTATTAATTAATAATGCAGGCGTCCCAGACGGTCGATGGCGGAATGTCAAAGAAATCGATGACAAGTGGATGTTAGAGGTTTTAGACGTAAACTCCGTCGGTCCGGTAAGAATGGTCAAGGAACTATATGACAAAATGAGCCATGATTCACTCACTACAGTAGCCATGATAAGTAGCTTAATGGGATCGATTGATGATTGTCATTCAGGTAGATCGTATGCCTATCGAGCCTCTAAAACCGCACTCAATATGCTGAGCGTGGCGATGAAAAAAGAAGCGTTTGATGATAATATTTCTCTTTTGATACTGCACCCCGGTTGGGTGAAAACCAGAATGGGGGGTGAGCATGCTCCTATTGAATTAGAAGAAAGTGTTGAGGGTATGCTGAAGCTAATTTATGCTAACTCATTAGAGGATTCTGGCCGATTCGTCCAGTATGATGGTGTTGATTTGCCTTGGTAAATACAGATTTACCACTGATTACTTTGGTGATTAAATCTCTTGATAATGAACATGCTGACAAGTTAAGCGAGGAAAATAAAAGACTGATAAACACGTTATCAATGCTATGTTCATTCATGTCAACTGGAGATTTTATCAGTTTTATTTATTCTCGTAAATTGGTTAATCTAATAGATACTAAACTTACACTAGAGTTTGAAATTGGGCTATATTCTGACCACCAGATCATATTAGGTATGGTTATTACAAATAATTCTGTTATCCTGACAGATTGTCAAGGTCAAAACTACCTCGAGACAGTTGAATGTTATAATAAAGAGGAGTTGTTATTTAGCCTCAACCAATGGATTATGAACTCGCTAAATTCTTAATTTAATAGAACAATGAGCAACAAGTTAGTGACCCATCAGCAGCCCTGATTTCACTAAAATCTAGCGCGATGGTCTCCAAACCTAGATCGGACAATGTTCTATCAACAGTGGGGTAGCCTTCTGCAATGAGGACTTTGCCTCCGGGCAACCCGATGGTGTTGCACCCATAGGTTTCGTCTTCAGGCATCCAAATTACTTCACAACCTGCCGGAAGTTCACCAAAAGCATCCTTCGAAAGATGGCCTGTTGGTGCTAAAATGATATTGTCTGTAGGGGTTGAAGCAATACTGGTAAGGTGTAGAGCATCTTTTGGAATGTCGATTACCCTTAGTTCATGGCCTAAGTGAGCTAGTAAATCGCGCAGCTCGTCGATGCCTAAGTCATTGGTTCTAGTTGAGCGCCCAACAAAAAATAAGTCGCCAAGACGAAGTATGTCTCCTCCATCCATCCTTGCATCACCACTCATTCGACAAATTTGGGCACCGCCCATTTGACTGACTAAAAAGTCCGCAATCGGGGGTTGCTCTTTTACTCTAGATGGATGGCCTGGGACTGGTAATAGCACATGGCCATCAATTATCACTGCTTGATCCTCGACGAATAAACAGTCTGGATGATTATGGTCTGCTGCTAGCATAGTTACTTCAATACCTGCTGATTCAAGCGCCAATTTGTACTCTAAATGTTGACGGCGCGCTAGCTCAATGTCTTTTGGCCCGCTGCCAAAGAAATTAGCTAATGCAGAATGGTATGAATCTGGTATGGCTCTGACCAGTGCTCTCGCTTTTTGGTCCAATCGAACCGTTGCCATGTTTAAATCGCAATGATAACCCCTCTTAATGCTTAGCCCAATACAGGAAATCAAATTCTTGAAACCGGAAAACATCACTGATCGGCTTCAGCTTCTGCAACTAGATTCAGGATATCTTCCTTAACCAAATCGATTATCCAATCGTAATCTCCCCACCATATTCGTTGATTGCCTTTGTGATCGATTAACACTGTTCCAGTAGAGTGAGCAATGTTGTAATCATATGACGAAGGGTGATGGCGGGCTGAAGTATTTGATGCTGTAGTATTTTCTTCAATCTTGAAGCCAACATCAAAATCATTCCATACTTGCGTTAAAGTTGCCATGTCTTGAGACGATTGTTGGGTGTCTGCAACAGTCAGGTGGGTCCAGTATGATTTAGTCGACTGTTTCCATTCTTCCAATACTGTTGTGTTATCGCGCCATGGATCTACGGTAATGGTTATGAATTCTATTTTGTCTAACATAGTTTCATTTAAGCTCTCATGAATATGCCGTAAGTTGTAAGTCACAACTGGGCAGATATCATAGCAGTTAGTGAACAAAAAGGCGATTACTGTTACCTTGCCATCGGTATTTTCTTTGAAATCATAAGTAGTATTGTCGCTTGTTAGTAAGGTAAATTCAGATATTGAATTGCCTGAAGTTATCAATTCCCCATGGAATATCGATTCTGTTTCATCGCTTGATCCGAGGCAACCCGGCATTACGAACATTATTGCCATGATCAAAACTATTACTCTCTTCACCAGTAATGCCCCCTCATATATTTGTTCCAAGATATGGTATATCAATATCTAGTTGAACTACATAAAGGCCTGTAGAAATACAGGATGCGTAGGTGATACCGTTATGATGTTCGACCGCCCACAAAAACGGTACCCATGAGAATTCATAAAAATCCGATTCCAGAACTATCCCATCATCGCCATGTGGTAAGAACCAGCCAACCGTGGCTTCTGCGTAAGTAGATATTCGGTCTTCAGGATTGGTTGGCGAAACTAAGGTTTCGACGTCTAAAATCCACAGCCCAGCATGATAGTGAGAAACATATAATCTAGCATCCCAACCACCACCGTGACTCTGATCGCTAGATTCATCGGTTACGAAATATGCACTATCTAGATTGTGTGGTGAGAATAACAGCCACTCATCTGGATCGGGGTTTATGGCGCAGTCGGCTCCGTAACAGTGGTCTTCTGCCCAAGGGATTTCCCAATCTCTGATTAGTTTTGGTTCGAATCTCAATTGACCATCGATATATGTGTAATCTGTGGTATCTAATAAGTAAATTATTCCTGTTCCGACAGATGTGGATAATACTTCAACTGCGGCTGTGGTAATATGCACCGGTTCGTCTGAATAACCTAAGTGAGACATATCCAGCATGTTAGGAAATGGTTCTGCGTAATGGATGTATGACACCCTGCCGCCATTTTCATTCCCGGTTGTACCACTATCTGGCTGGCCATCCTCATCGAGATCGAGGAAATCCATCCAAAGGCCGACTTCTTCAGCGCGCCATCTGCACTGCACTGGATTGCCTTGACCGGTTTTACACAGTGTTGCATGAATCGCATATTCTTCTGGAGAATTTACAGGATGTGGAACATCGGTGACGTCCCCAATACGCAGTCCTGCTTCCCAGTAACTTCCATAAATGAATGTCCGCCCAAATCTTGGATCTGTTGGGTCATTACCAGGCCAGAGTTGAACCGTCATGTCATGAATGTAGATCCAGCCACCTCTAGTGTGTTCCCAAGCAACTTCATATTCGCCGACTTTGATTATTGTATGGCCTAATCCAGAACCGGGAACTCCAGGAATGTTCCTAGCTGCTGAACCATCTAGGTTTAAGTGGGCTATGGTCACTCCACCACACGCTTCATCTATTGCGTCATTACAATTCTCATAATCAGGATTGGCAACAAATAGATACCACTCACCGTCAATCATGTGAGTATACAAATTATGAGGGCCACTGGGATGATCGACATCATACCACGAATCAACCCAAGTGGGATTCTCTTTATCTGTTACATCTATCAAAGTAACAGAAACTTGGGCTGGGTCGCTCCATTCTCCAACGTTAGGATCTGCATATCCTGGGTCGATAAGTTGATTCTGCTGAACAATATATTCCCGCCCATTATATTCGATATACTTAACATCCAAAACCTGAGTATTGGGGTCGTTATATTTGCCTGTAACGGTAGTGTTTTCTGGATCTGTTACATCTACGATGTGCATATCATTCCACCCAGCAAGATATGCATATGTCTCACCATCAGGCGTTGTGGCGACTTGCACTTCTGCGTTACCATTTGTGGTGAGTGGATTGAAGTCTAGTTGCTCAATATTAGCAGTTCCAGCCATGTGTTGGGAAGCGTTTGAATGGTCGTGTCCCTCGTGCTGAAATAGCGGGTCATCATTGTCAAAAAGCGGTGATTCAGTTGCCTCTTTGGATTCTTCATCGCCAGAAAAGACAAACATTACGCTGGAGACCATTAGCAGAATCAAGAAGAATGCAAGCGCTATTTCCTTGCCCCGCATATCCCAACCCAATCTTTTGTCCGTTTTGACTTTATGTGATGATAGTTTGGAATTGTATACTGGGGACTGATTATGAGACTGCGTATTGGCTTGGTTTTGTTGGTTTTATTATTACCTTGCGTTAATGTTCAAGCACACACGCCAAATGTTATGATGTCAATACTCAAAGCAGACGGTCCTGCACCAGCTGATATCGTTGAGACCGCGGGGTTTGTCGAGGGTGATGGTGTCAAATTCAAGATGAGTGACACGGCAAATAATTCAAGCATGCGAGTGAGTATAGACTTAGATCGTGATGGTGTATTTAATGAGAGTAGTGACTACTTTTCCTCTTGGATGGTTTATGATTGCCAATATGATGATAATGGTACCCTACTAAATTCTGATTGTATCGAGTCGGTGGTATTTTATTTCAATGGCAGTAATGGATCTGGGACTTATAATTATCAAGTTGAAAAAATGGTTAATGATAGTCATACAAACTTTTGGATAAATACTATTTTTGTCGGCCTTGATAACCATGAGGAGCCTGGTTTACCAAATGTTGGTGAATGTTTTGGTGCAGGTTGTGAGGAAGTAGGTGTCGGTTCGGATGATGATGACAATCAAAATAGGAAGTATATCTCAATTTTAATGGTTATATCTGCAGTAGGTCTGATTGGTGTAGCTATCAGCCTTATATTTGAAAAACCTGAATATGAAGAAAAGCAATATTTAGAGCAGGAATAGTTAGCCTTCGATAACTGGGCAGCGTTCATCAAGTTCGTCGAAAACTACCATATTTGCCCAAAGATAGTTGATTCTCTGAGGTGTTAGTGGTTTTTTCTTACAATAAATTCTAGTTGTCAAAACAAACATATTATCAGTATATAATTAGTCTTGGTAGTAAATAAAACAATTGCTAATCGCGCAACAATTGACCGATGGTTTGAGAAATAAGCAAGATTAGGCTGCAATATGTCCGGTGAGGGGGCGTCACGCGCTTGTTTCCTCGTTTTAGTAATGTTTAGCGCAGCATTTTCTGGGTGTTTCGGGGAGACACAAAGTGGAGGGATTAATTCAGACGAAGATGTAGTTGTGACTCCGCAAACACTCTCTGGTGGAGTTTTTGAACCAGTGACCATCACTGCTAAAGCTGATTTATCTGCCTACATTCCTTATTTGATATTCAACGAAGTTAGTGGATTTGTGCAAAATTCTACAATAATAGACTTAAAATCTGGTGAATCCGTTCAATTGAGCGTCCTTGCCCCACCAAGAACCGATACTGCACTAATCTTGTTAGGGGATTATGGGAGGGATATATGGCCAGTGAGGTCGATAGATGAGTCATGGAAAACATGGTTTGACAGACGTGGTTACGACGCCAATGACAATCAAGCTGTTCAGAGAATTGACGGTATTAACGGGTCCCTGAACACTGTTGATTATTCAAACTCAACGGCTGATACGGTTGCTGTGGTGAAGTTAACCGTTAAGCGGCAAATGGCAGCAGCATTCAGTGAATCTGAAGGAGGCAGACACTCAATGGGTTTGGTAGACGGTCGAACGGTTTTCAATTACATCAATGTAATGTCTGACGAAACTTTTGACCCAGACGATCCGAATGATTTTGCTGTTGGTTACTTAGACCGATGGGCAGGACAAGGTAATTTAGCATACGAGGATGCGGCACAATACCTCATTTCAACAATGGAAGGTTTTGGTCTAGAAGTTATCGTGCAGAGATTTGTTTACGACTCATTGATGACTGGTGCTCAGAATCCTGAAGCATACAACGT
>DUJJ01000160.1:5566-9004 GCA_013329865.1 Candidatus Poseidoniaceae archaeon | reverse complement strand
TGGACATGGTGTGCTTTCAACGATCTCTGTCAAAGACGAAATCAATGAATTCCCCCTAAGTTCAGTGGTACCGTTTGCTATCAATCATGATGGTAAGCCGTATATACTGATTGCAAGTATTGCTGCACATACTAAGAATCTCATCAAAGATCAAAGATCCTCGTTATTTATCTCACATCCCAATCCTGAGGGTGACCCTCAGTCTTACTGGCGTGCATGCTTAATTGGTAAATTCAAAGAAGTAATTGTTGCTGAAGATAATTCTGAGCATTCAGATGCTGTAGTAAGCGTATCAAGCGAACAACAGGAGGCAATGTTGACACGCTACAAGGCCCAAGTGCCAAATGCTGATGCTTACTTGAAAACGCACAATTTTTCTTTTTGGTCAATGGATGAAATAATTTCAATACGATATATTGCGGGCTTCGGTAAAATATGCTGGATTGATGGTGATGAATACCTTTCAGCGACCGTTCAACCTAGTTTAGACGAGGTTAAATCAGGGTCAATTGAACACATGAACGATGATCATGTCGATGCAATGGTAGATATCTATAACGCGCATTTCACGAAAAATTCAGCAGTTGTCCATATGGATGATTTAGATTCACGCGGTATTTTCTTACAGTGTATGGAATCAAATCATCAAGTATACATCCCGTACGGCAAGACTATCACTTCAGATGAATTGCGCGTTTCAATAATCGATTTAGTAAAACAAGCCAGGATAATTGCTCAGCAGTAAATGAGATATTTATTTATAGACTTATTTGCTGGATTATCTACTAGTATTAGTTGGTGTAGTGAATGGCTAAACCAATAATCAAAATTCGTGATTTAACAGTTGGTTACGATTTTCCGTTGTTAAGCGAAATTAATCTAGAAATTAATCCCGGTGAAATAGTCGCAATCGTCGGCATATCCGGTCTCGGTAAGACTACATTGCTCAGAACAATCGCTGGAGTTATTCCTAAATTATCGGGTCAGATTTTTGGAGATATTAGGCGACGTGGCGGTATCGGCTATATTCCACAACGTCTGGGCTTAGTAAGGCATGCAAGCGTTTACCACAATGTTGAGTTAGGTGCTAGATGCGGAGTGAAATTGAGCACAGAATCTGGTAACATATTCAACTGGTCCAAACGTAAATCACTGGTAATTCGAGATTGCGTCGACCAAGTTGGATTATCAGAAAAAATCGATGAACCCATCAGACGCTTATCGGGTGGACAACAGAGACGTGTCGCAACCGCTCGTGCCATTGCTCAAAAACCACAACTCATACTGGCTGATGAATTTCTTAGCGAATTGGATAAGGAAAACGCTGACTCTATCATTTCTTTGATGAGGAAATATGTCAGTGATACCCAATGCGCAATGCTCCTAGTTGAGCACCATATTGTGCGAGCTGAACAGATTGCTGATCGGATAATTGATCTTAGTGGATTTGACAGTAAACTGACTTCGGAGGCCTGAGTTCAATGTCTGGAAAGCTAAACAAGGTTTGGCTAATTTCATTTGGTCTGCTAGTTACTGCAATCATCGTATTGAACAACTTAGTACGAGGTGATTGGGGTGACCTAACCGGCGGATTTGCTAATCTGATAAAGTTCTGGAACACCGAACTGTGGCCACCAAGATGGTCGCTTATTTTTGAAGCACAATCAGAACCACCTAATTGCCGTGTTGAGATTGGATTTTTCTGTTCTAAGGCTTACACCGGTATGTTGGAAACGCTAAAAATGGCTTTTGTTGCGACAATCTTCGGTTTTATAGGAGCCATTGCCCTATCGCCATTTGCGGCAAAAAATTTGGTGCCAACTTACGTTTTAGTTCCGACCCGGATATTCTTAGCTCTAACTCGAAGTCTACCAAGCATAATTTGGGCTATTATTTTCGTGATTGTCGTTGGAATCGGCCCACTCGCTGGAGTGTTAGCAATGATTCTCTATACCATTGGCTACATAGGGAAACTACAGTATGAGGAGATTGAAGGTATAAATCGCGAACCACTCGAGGCCGCTCGAGCAATGGGATTGCGACACAGCGAGATAGTCTCAAAAGTCGTAATTCCTGAATCTGGTAATACTTTCCTGAGCCAATTGTTGTTCATGTTTGAGTATAATGTGAGGCACGGGACTGTCCTTGGTCTGGTTGGTGCTGGTGGCATAGGCCTTCATATTGACCGAGCAATGGAACTTGGCAATTATAACGACGTAATGAGTTATCTTATCGTCATTTATGTGGTAATAATTATAATTGATTTCTTATCATTGTTCATTAGGTCATTCGTGACAGACGAGGCGGAAATCGGTAACAAGTCACTGATTTCTACGCTCCTACCAGCGAGTCTAACACAGCGGTGGAGAAAGCAACAAAATTAGCTGCCTAGTATTACAGGGCAATAAGGTGGTAGATTTCGCCGGTCCAGCTGAATATCAACAGTTCGTCATTTATTCCTTGTCCAAATCCGGTTATGTAGGTTCCAACTCCGGTAACATAATCTGATTGAAAACCATCATTACTCTCAGTTATCTGCCATATTGAACCTGTGCAAAAGTCACCATAGAGATAACTGTTCTGTAAGAAATCTGGCCCCCAATCCATCCAAAACCCACCAGTAATTGAGCAATTGCCTCCAGCGTGAGGATATTCGATAATCGGATCCGTTAGTGTTGAATCGGTGAGTTCATCAGGCGGACTGGTGCAATCGTCACTTGGGTCGTAAATGTGCATACCTTCACGTTCAGACCAACCAAAATTCGATTGGTCTAGCAAAGTAACTAGATTTACTTCTTCGTAGCAGTATTGTCCAACGTCAGCAATCCAAATTCTGCCTTGGTCATCGGTGTCAAACTTCCATGGATTACGTAGGCCATGATGTAGCACATAGTCAGAGTCGTTACCATAGGTATCAAGCACGGGCTGAATCGTTTTATTGGCGTAGGCAAAATACTGGATAGTTCCTAACGGGTTGTGTTCGTTCTGTCCGTTGCCGTAAGGGTCCCCTGAGCCGCCACCATCACCAAGTGACCAAAGATAGGTACCATCATTGAGGGAGTGCAAGTTACCACCGTTGTGGTTGCGATTTTCTTTGGCAACGTTACGCAACTCTACTAGTGAGTTTAGATTAACTCGATCGTTAACAATCTCCACTGAGGCAATAACCATTCCAGATAAATTTGAGCCGCCATCACAATCTGCATCTTCAGTATATGAAAGCAGGATTTCTTGGCTGTCACTGAAATCATGAGCGAATTCAAATCCAAGCAGACCTTGTTCATTGTGGCAATTTGAGATTACGCTACTTAGGTTACCAACCTCGTTCATGGTCGAACCATCCCAGGAGGATATAATCCCGTCCAGTGAGGCAATCCATACAACATCGTCGGATGGATGTTGTAGTGACTTTACCGGCGTTGAGCTTACCTGGGTATA
>DUJJ01000160.1:4741-5159 GCA_013329865.1 Candidatus Poseidoniaceae archaeon | reverse complement strand
TCTTCAGCATTATATCTTTGATATAATTCATATCCAGAAACACTGGCTGATAATAAGACAATTACTAAAATAAACGCCTTATTTTGGTTCATGATTGATCACTTGCATCTTCACTTTCTGCTTCGATGTTTTTGTTGTTATTGGAATTGCGGATAAAAATTGCACCTGTAACCAAGGCCAGTGCAGCAACTGCACCACCCGCATAGAGGATTGTGTTTGATCCGCTGTCGTCAGATGTGGTCTTGTTTACTTTATCGTTGAGATATGCAGCAATACCTGGGACGTCTTCGATAGCGTTGCCGTAATCTCCAATGTGGGACTCAGTGTCGGTGATGGTAATACCTGGGGTGCCCAAAACGTCTTCTAGAATCGCCAAATCGTCGTCATTTCCATTCATGGTTTCAAATGCTGACCTGAG
>DUJJ01000160.1:2114-4358 GCA_013329865.1 Candidatus Poseidoniaceae archaeon | reverse complement strand
CTTGGTGCTTTACCAAAACTGTTGATTTCACCAGTGGTTTCATTGTAACCGCCTAGAGGATAGAAATCGTCTGTGCTGTCGAAATCGCCCTCAAAGCACCAAGAGCGTGGGTCATCACCACAATAATCTGGCACTGTTGGATCCTTGGCGAAGGAGATGTAGTCTGTTGCATCACCTAATGTGTGCTCCGCTAAGCAGCGTAGTGAGCCACCATAGCCACGGTATAAGGTGCCGCTGTCTGGGATGCTTGAGTCCTCTGAAAAGTGCGCTCTGACAGTATCATACAAGGAATCCATGTTATTGACATCGCCAATAACCTGTACGTATCCTTCCGAAATCATCCATCCCATTGGTAGTAGCATACCTGAACTGCCAAGCGGTGAGGTGTGGCAGGAAATTTTACCAGCCATTAGCGCGTATGGGTCCTCTCCAGCTCGGTCGGCATTAGCCATGTCAGAATCGGTGTGTACCCATGCCACTGCATTGTAGTATGGTCTTCCGTCACCTTTTTGCTCGGCAGCGGCAATTTCGAATCCTCTGGTTTCGATGCTCAACCATGCAGCTCCTCCATCTAGGAAGCCAATATCTGCATTGCCATATTCAAGTGCAGCAATGGTCGCAGCAGGACCGGACACGGTGTATATCTCGACTTCCATGCCCATTAATTCTTCAAGCCTGTTGGCCAACTTTTGCGGATTTTCATCCGAATTTTTGTATTCTTCTTTTGTTTCAAACGCGATAGTCAGACAATTATCCTCGTCCTCACATTTGTCAAATTCCACTGGATCGAAAATACATCCAGGAATACTTCCTAAAACTATCAATAGTGTTGTAAAAATCGCTACTTTGGTTGCTTTCATTTTTTCACCTTAGGGGCCCCTAAATCTAATCATAGATATAGTTTAGGTTGTCCTAAATAAACAACTTTCTTACTCTGCAGCAATGTGGACTGCGCCTGATTTATAGAATACTTGAATTCTCTCAGGAACTTTTCGAGTTAGGGCTGCAACAGCCTCATAAATTTCGTCTTTTTTGACCTTGAACGCTTTTGCTGCGTTTGCGGTTGACCAAGGAACGGTTTCAAAGTCAGACTGCCTTATCCACTCAAACAGTCGCGCCTCAAGTTCGCTCAAATCTTCCGCCATGATATCCCCACGCCAATATCATACAAAACAACACCGACGGATAGTTGCTTCTAGTTCAAGCCAACAATTCTTCGACAGCATTCCTCGGCAGTTATCTCACCGTCGAGTAAGGTATTGATTGCTTTGGTAAACGGCACCTTGATACCTTCATCATCTGCTCTGGTGATGAACATTCTTGCGGCTCTAACACCCTCTGCAACCATGGTCATTTCTCCAAGTGCCTCATCTACGGATAAGCCGGTTCCCAGTTTTTCACCCATGCTGCGATTTCGTCCGTAGGGTGAGGTTGCTGTAACGTAGAGATCACCAAGCCCAGCGGGACCAAATGCAACCTCGGCCTTTGCCCCCAGTTGTGGTAATAATAGACAACCTTCTTTGAATCCGGCCATGAATATCGCCGCTTTTAGATTGTCTCCGCCTAATGTTCCTACTTTTTTCAACCCGTCAACCAGTCCGCAAGTTAAGGCTATAACATTCTTGAATGCACCCCATAGTTCAGCACCGACTGGGTCGGACGCAGCGTGCAGAATGAAGGTCTGAGTGGTCAAGGTTTCTGCCAGTCGCTTAGCGACCGATTCATCCTCGCTAGCTACCAGTGCAGTAGTTATTACCCCTCCAGCCGCTTCCGGGGCGATAGTTGGTCCAGTAACTACGGCTAGCGGGTTGGTCATTTGTGCCGCATCGAGTTTCTCATGGATGGCTTGGGAAATCAGTCGCTTCCCTGGTGCCAAACCTTTAGCTAAATCAATTAATACATGCCCAGGTCTAAGGTGGGGGATTACTTCATCCACAACATCCAGAATAACTGATGATGGTATTGCTAGGACTACAATCTCTACCCCGTCCAGCGCTTCATCAAGGCGCATAGTTGCTTCTAACCCTTCCACAGAATGATTCGGCAGGTATTTCCTGTTTATCCCATCCATTACAACAGATTCGTATACTTCTTGTTCAATTGTCCAACCTTTGACTTTGTGCCCCTCAAGTAACCACATACGGGCGACCGCAGTACCCCAATTACCCAAGCCAAGAATTGCGATATGTGCCATGTTTAACAGGTCTGCGGTTTGGCTCGACCTTATCTTAATTACCGCTGTAG
>DUJJ01000160.1:0-1793 GCA_013329865.1 Candidatus Poseidoniaceae archaeon | reverse complement strand
TACCGCTGTAGCAGTTTGAAACTAATGATTTGGCGATGATATTCTATCGACGACGTCAGAAAAGGTCCTCATCTTCTTCATCAAAGTCGAAGACATCGTCATCGCCTTTGGCTTCAGGTTTCTTAGACTTACTCGCCTTTGCTTTCGCCTTTGGCTCTTCTGTAGCCGCTTTTGCTGGCTTAGCTTCTACTGGTGCTTTAGCCTCAGCGGCTTGCTGTTCAGCAGCTTTTTGCTTCATCTCTGCTGTAGCCGCTTTGGTTCGGGCACTGGCTATTTCGAGTTCCCTCGCCTTGATCTCTTCCGCTGAGCGACCGGTTTGTGCGGCAAGACTTCTTCTTCGGTCTTCTCTTGCCTTGCGCTCAAGTTGCTTGTGACGTGCTTTTTCGATGTTTTGTAGCATATACATTGCGTCGTGTTCCAGTAGTGGAGAATCAGAGATGAGGGTGATGTCTAGCCAGCCACCCTCTTCAACAATGAATTCAGCCAGCGGTTCAAAGTTTAGGTCTGATTTCTTAATTTGCGTGTAGTGCATTGCGTTACCTGTTCGGTGCTCAACACCCGAAAAGTGGCAGTAGAATTCTTTGGTTCCGATGGTTTCACGCACTAAATCAAACATTTCTCCGTAATCTTCGGAGGTTCGCATACTACCGTGGCCGCGCGAGTGAATGTGTGCTATATTGAGGACTGGAACGGTTCCTTCGACATGGTTTACCACCTCTAGAACCTCCTCTAGGCTGCCCCATAGTTCCTGTCGGCCAGAGGTTTCAATACCTATTTTAGATGGAGTTCCGTCTTTCAACCAGGGAAATACGGGGTAAATGTCTTCATCATCGTGCCAAATTTCGTGAACTCGGTCGACAATTCCAGCGAATACGTTGGCTAACTGTTCATTGGCGGCTTGACCTCTGCCCATTTCACCATAGTGGCCAGCATGCAGTGTGATGTGTCTAGCATTGATGGTTTTCGCCGCTTGCAGAGTTGATTCAATCTTGGTTAGAGAGCGTCCCCTCTCGACACGGTTGCCTAGCAGTTCGCTGTAATATGGACCGTGAATATTCATTTCAAATTCGGTTTTATTGGCTAAAACCCCTGCTTGCCAATACTGCTCGAAGTGTTGGGGTGCAATCATTCTTACAGTTTGGACTTCCATAGTTTCGAGTCCAAGAGAAATAATATCATCCATCCCTTCAACTATGGTCCTGCCTTTACATGACAAAGGAATACCCGCTGGACCTAATCTAACTGGCATAACTCCCACCCCGCAGGTTCAAGCCAATGGTCACTTCATGATAAGACCTTTCCGTTATTCGGACAAAAAAACCCGGAAAATAGCATCTTTTTTGCTTATGATGGTATGCGACACTTCATGAATGAGATGCTCGACCCACCGCCATGACCAATTCGATTGAAGCTGCGGTTACTGCATTCGCCAATGGATTACCAGTATGCCTGTTTGACTCGGAGAAAAGAGAGGGTGAAACAGATTTACTATTCTCTGCCCAGCATGCAACTCCAGCGACGATGAGACAACTGAGACAAGATTGTGGGGGGCTGTTATTCTTGGCCATTGGGCATGAGGTTGGAGAAAGATTCGGTTTGCCATTTTTGCAAGACTTACACACTCAACCCGAGTTAGTCTCACGGTTCGATGTCTTATCTGAGTTGGTTACCAACGATTTACGCTACGATTCTCGCTCGGCCTTCACTTTGTCATTGAACCATCGAAAAACATACACCGGCATCACTGATAAAGATCGTAGTTTAACCACCAGGAGGTTTGCTGAGTTAACCAA
>DUJJ01000063.1:7087-9519 GCA_013329865.1 Candidatus Poseidoniaceae archaeon | reverse complement strand
TCAATCAGCACCTTCACTTCATCAGTTTCCAAAAGCGTTGAGTTACCTCTGCTCCCAGTACCCAAATGAGTGATTCTCAAAGTCATGCTAACATGAGAGTGCGAGCGCGTAAAGGTATTGAACAAATCGCTATTGGTAGACATCTACTGGCCATTTTACTGATAAGTGAGTGATTTTCGAGGACAAACGTGTGATATTTTGTCGGAACATCACTCCATCATACTCTTAAGGGTAATCGGCAAGACACTAAACAACAAGCATACATTATGTCGGGTGTGAAGTCATGCGGAGGAGTCAATCTACACTACTAACCACTCTCGCAGTAATCACAAGCCTGTTATTCATGTCACAATTTCCTGCTATTTCACCGGTGTCAAATGTCCACCCAGATGATACTGATCAAGAGCGTCCTCCAACCACTGATTCGGACGGGGACGGGATACCAGATGTTCATGAAAATCTGTTTACTGAATGGATTAACGGGACTTCAATCGATGGTAGAGGTTATGCGATGGAAGGATTGGACAAAGACGATGCATCTGATGCCACATTGGATAATGATCGAGACGGGATGAACGCAACCGAGGAATACTGTTGGCCTTATCCCGCTGAATGCACTGACCCCGGATTCCTGCGTGGCTTGACCGGTGTAGTAGATGGTGAGGGGTTCAGAACTTACCTTGACCCACGCAAGTCTGACACAGACGGCGATGGTATGCCAGACGGCTATGAGGCCTACATGTGCTTGAGAATTGGTGGCTTTGATATTTTTGCGCAGCGCTATACATGTGATGATTTTGATCCGTTGAATGCCAGCGATGCAACTAAAGACATCGATATGGATGGTTTCGATGTTAATAGAGACGGCATCATGAATCAAAATGAATGGTATACTTCGAGTGAGGAGTACATTCATGGTGCGCCGTCAAATCACACCACTGAATTAGATGGATTGTGGTGTAGTGCAACACTACCAGAGGGTGCATTGTTGACTAACTGGCCGTTTATTCCAACTGGAACTAATGCAACATTTCAGAACCTATTACCTGCTTGTACTAATGCAGAATCACCTGTTGGTGAGGATTTATGGTTAGGCACAGATCCGTTGTTGAAGGATTCTGATAGATATACCTGGGATGGTTTTTCCATCCGTAGTTTATATCCTTCATTCGGTGATGGAATACCCGATGGTTGGGAGGTTCACTTTGGATTGGACCCCCTTAATCGAAGCAGTGCTCTTGCTGATGAGGATTTTGACGGCTGGGATGCTAATCGAGACGGGGTATTATCACCGGATGTAAGTAGGACTGACACAGCACTTGCTCTTGGTGAGCAATTGTCTAATATCGAAGAATACAAAATTTATTTTGATGATGGCAATGAGGTAATTGCCGGTTTGAAGTCAGTTGAGTTTGGTTCTGAATCATCATCCTTGATTCAGTATCCTATATCATTCGCCACATCCGGTGAAGGGATTAGTGTCATGCACCATGATGTTAGAGCAATGGATTTGGTTGACTCGAGAGTTTATGTTACCACAAAATATGGTATAACAGTCATAGATTACTCAACACAATCCAGTGATGATTACTGGATGCCTCAAGGTGTAATTCTACAGGATGCAGAATTATTGTTTGATTCCGATGATTCTCCCTATGCAATCGCCGTAGCTTCCAACATTGGCCTGGGAGTCGGACGAATCCTTGTAGATGGTTCAATCGAAAGTTCCCAGGCATGGGATTGGTCTTTGTCCCAACCGATCTTAGAAATTGAAGAGTTGAAGGTAAATAGTCCAAACAACCAAATCATTGGCCTGGGTGTTGCTGGTGCTGGTAACGTTTTCGAGGTAGGTAGTACTGATTTAATTGAAGAGATAAACTCTGTCAGCGACGCTGTTACAGATCAACTTTCTGATGGTAATGCCACTGTTACCGACATCGAGCACGGACTTGCCGATGGTAATCTAACATTATTTATCGCAACAGATAGAGGTTTACTAATTTCTGAAACCAATTCTGGTAGAGATGGTGATACGGCTGAATGGAGGTTTTATTTCAGCACCGAAGATACAGGTATTTTTGCCTCCATCAATGAGTTAAGAACCCTGCCGGCCGGAAGTGACGAAAATCCTGCAGAGGTCAGAGACATCCATCTCGATGGTCCGTCAACTGAGAACCCTCAAGTGTTGTGGTTCGGCACGCCATCAGGGCTTCATCAGATGAGATTGATTGATGATGTAATCAGTCACAGCGGCTTACTTGAAAATCCGGGCTCTGAGGAAATCAGCACTAGAGAAATCAATAATATCAGAGCAATTCACACCACTGGTGAACAAATAATACTTGGTTCAAATGCCGGAACCTGGATGGTTTCGGGAGACTACTCAAACGTCTATGAGATTGCTGACCAAGAGTTGATACCCGGCTACATAA
>DUJJ01000063.1:3505-6700 GCA_013329865.1 Candidatus Poseidoniaceae archaeon | reverse complement strand
GAACCCGGTGAGTTCTCGAACCTAGAGTTGATGAATCCGAAATCAAATGACTCAGATAGTGACGGCATGCCAGACGGGTGGGAAATAGGCAACGGTTTAGACCCGACAGACCCATGGGATGCATTGTTAGATCTCGATTTTGATGGTTTAGATCTAGACCAATCTGGAGACGGCATATATGAGCGCTTGTGGACTAATCTAGATGAATTTAGATACACTCAGCGAACTGAAGCCGGCTACAACTCAACCAATCCCAATGTCGGAGATACCGACGGTGATGGATTATCTGATGGAGAAGAATACTTCGGATTTTTCTTTGCGAGTAGTAATTTGTGGTGTTACTACAATGTGCAGTTAGAGTATATCTGCGACAGTCAAATCGGTTCAGCAGCTAACCAAACCTATCTAGAATCTTCAATTGCTGATGTTGGAACCGACCCAACTAACCATGATAGTGATGGTGATGGCATGCCAGATGGTTGGGAAATTCAGCATCGACGATGGGTTGGCTCATCATTTACTGGCGGCAACAACTGGTCGTTGGACCCCAATCGGCCTGAGGATGCAAATTGGGATGCCGACGGAGATGGTCTACAGAATTTGTGCGAGTATCAGTGGAGTCAGCTCAAGTATGATGCAATGCAAGGTTTGCTGTTAGAATCTCACGGTGAAAATGTCTCAAACGCAGAGAATTGGACAGAATCCGACCCCAATAACATCGATTCAGATGGGGATACACTGCCCGATGGTTGGGAGGCAGCCTATTCGTGTTCATGGTCAGCAAGCAGGGCGGGAATTAATCCGCTTAATGGAACGGACGCGTTGAATAATCCTGATAATGATGGGTTTGATATCAACCGTGATGGGATTCTTCAACAAAATGAGGCATTCGTAAATTATCTTGAGTATCACGTGCGCGACGATTTATTCAATTCTGATAACCCGGTGGATTTCGATAACCTGCCATTTGGTTTGACTACTGACTTATTCGATAATGTTGGATTTAACGGCTATCCAGAGGCATCTTACTCACAACGAGCATCTGGTTCATATCTCGCCGGACAAAACCCACTAGATGCTGGTGCAGCGGACCCGTTGGATTCAGATTCTGATGAGGACGGCATGCCGGACGGCTGGGAAATCTGGTTCTCGAGATGGGATGTCTTGCAAGATGAATGGTCATTGAATCCATTGCAACCAGCTGACCGATGGCAGGATGCCGATGACGATGGTATGACGAATTGGGAAGAGTACAACGCAATTGACCCGCTAATAAGCGAAACAGACGCCAATCGTAGTTCTCCAAAATGGTTTGTGACAACCATCGGGACGGCCTACACCTTCCAGGCTTGGGCTGGAATAGATACCGATTTGTCATTCGGCTCCTTCGTCAACGCAACTCAAAGAAACCTTACTGGAGTAACCGGGGACCCAAACAATGTTGATACCGATGGCGATGGGATAATTGATGGCGTTGAGTTATTATTCACCACATGGAATTCTTCAGCCCAGACCTGGACATTGAACCCGTTAACACCCGGTGATGGATTATTTGATTCAGATGAGGATGGTTTAGTTGATCTACAAGAATTTGCCCTTGTCACAGCTAATCCTGACAACGGTATCGTACATCCCTCAGATGCTCCTTTGCTACACATCGATGGAGATCTGCTACAGCCCACCGAAAAGACTCAGCGCATGTTCAACATGTTAATTTCCAAAGAAACACGAGGTAAGCGGTTACTTAATGATTTCAACGATTGGCAGAACGGGGAGCCCGCTAACGCCTTCATTTCCATACTAATGGGAATCACTGACCCTACTAACCCAGATACTGACGGTGATGGTATGTATGATGGATTTGAATATTGGTTCGCCGAGTGGGATTTAGAAAATAATCTCTGGAGCATAAACCCACTTATCGATGGTGATGTGTTACTTGATACGGACGGTGACAGTTTTGATTGTGATGGCGATGGCAACATATCGCTTGACGAGAGATTTTCTAATCTGAGAGAGTGGGAATCAAGGACTTGGGGTAAATATTCAGAGCGCAATACGATTCCGCAGGAGGTCGGAATTCTTAGTTTCGGAGATGATGCAATCGATGCTTATATCGAAGAATTAGGCTACAATTATTTTGAAGCGACTGCGGCATTGTATGACGATTTTGCATCTAAGAGCCCAGAAAGCACAGACCGAATGCAGAGAATAAATTTCTACGATGATAATAATTTCAATCGCACCTTAATCGGGGTTGCTGACCCTACGAGCACTGACTCAGATGGTGACTCGATACCGGACGGCTGGGAATACTGCTACGCAATATACGGCATGCCTGATGCTACTACGCAAAACCATTGGGCGGCTAACCCAATAAATCCACATGATGTAAACTATGACGGTGATAGTGACGGCTGGTATGATCGAAATGCAATCGACATACCAGCAGAACAGGGGGTTTGGAATGACCGTAACTTCATCGACAGTGGTGTTATCATCCAGCCGGGTCCGGGTTCGCTACCGTTTACTAATTTGATGGAGTGGAATAATAACACGCGTCCTGACTTAAACGATACTGACGGAGACTCAGTTACTTGGCTAACACAAGTGGTAAACGGCGTTGTAGTCTCTCACCAGATTGATTACAACCTAAGCGACGGGCGTGAAGTGTTCAAATATGGTATTAATCCCACCGATAATGATACTGATGGTGACATGCTGCCTGATTGGTATGAATACAAAGTGGCGTGGAATGAATCAAATGATAATTTTTCGTCGTATCTTAAGATTAAGGTAGTCTGGATAGATTCTCTTACTGGTGGTGAATGTGATACCAATACTGTCTCATGTCTACCATTATCATCTGAGTCTGGTGTTTTATCTAGGCCGGAATTGGAATTCACTTGGTTTACGCTCGACCCAGCAGACCCAGTCGATGCAAATTATGACCCAGATAACGATGGTAACTACGATTGTTCAGGGGCAGGTTGTAGCTATGAGCCCTACACTAACTTCCAAGAGTTTTACATGATTACAGATGAAGATTTGACTTCACCAAACGCAGTGCGTTTGGCCCCATTGATTTACCAAGGTAGCCCAGTAGAAGAATGGTGGCAGTTCAGGGGATACACACTTGGACTAGGCGAGCCCTCTGAAGCATCAACTAATTATCTAAAAATGGATAAACAATCT
>DUJJ01000063.1:634-3100 GCA_013329865.1 Candidatus Poseidoniaceae archaeon | reverse complement strand
ATTTTAGTTTCTGGAGCACAGACAGACCAGTGGGAAATTTACTATGCCAGTTCCCCACAAACCGCGCCTGTCAGAGCAGTCGGAGAGCATGAACTGGGTTGGTATTTGATGGACTTTGATGATGATCACTTAGCAGAGGGCAGCAGTCCGATTAACTGGGACACAGATGGTGACTGGATAGTTGACTGGTTTGAGGTAAATGATGATGAAGAGGATGGTTTACGTGGTGACTCATCGCCAATACGCTACGATTCTAGACAGACTGGCTAATTGTGGGTAGTGGTAACTTGTCAGAAGAGGCCATCGATGGACTGGTAACCTTACAGGAACGCATGGTTAATTTGATCAAACAACTTAACATGCCGTTAGTCGAAGTAAGTATGGTTATTCAAAATATGATTAGCCCGATGCTTGAAACACTAAACAAGCACGCAATAGAAAACGAATTTGCGTTACCGGAAAGAATAATCAAACAGTGGCCGATTGAAAAACCAATACATGATGAAGTAAAATCCTCACTAGCCGTAGATAAGATACTGTCTGTAATCGATGAGGAAAGGATGGATATACTGGAAACATTGGTACGGGTAACAATGGTTGAGACTGAGATGATACTACTCGACGGTATCGCCGCTCTGCGCATGTGGGAACACCTTGCCAGGTCTCAGTTAGCTAATATCACCTCGCCAGGTCAACTGTTCTCCCCGATTGAAATGCCTGATGATTGGTGACAACATTTTCAATAGTAAACTTCTACCCCGCGACATGGCAAAGAAAACATCCCTGCCATTGATGCTATGCATGCTGATGCTGTTTGCGTCACTTTCTGGTTGTTTCGGCAACAATATTTTCATCGCTGAGGATAAAAAAGGTATACCGGGCGGTCTTACTTTGGCCTGTTTGAGTTCGGCAAAGTATACTTCAATGGTAATCGAAATTGATTATGAATCTGGCTACATGCCAGAGCAGAGTTCAATTGATTTGCTAAAGACTAGACTTCAAGAGGTCTGCAATAAACCAAATGGGATAGAGGTTTTACTAACAGAAACAGACTTCGAACAATCTAGTTCATGGACTGCAGAAGATGTCAGGGACAAGGCATGGCAACATAAGTCGACAGACCCACAAACGGATTCCACATTATACTGGCAAGCACTCTTTCCGGCAGGCGGGTATAGTAATAATGACGTCTTGGGTGTCGCAGTAGACGCATCAACGGTGGCAATTTTCAAAGACGCAGTTGAGGAGGCAGAGGGACCTTTCTTTAGTCGACCATCCGCTGAGGAAATTGAGAACAGCGTCTTAGTTCATGAATATGGCCACTTACTAGGATTGGTCAATTTAGTCTACAAATCACCAGTAGACCACGAGGATGAAGACCATCCTGGTCATTCCAATAATGAGGATTCGGTAATGTACTGGGCGGTTGAATCAGCCGATTTGAGTAATATCATAACAGGTCAATTACCAGATGAATTCGATAATGATGATCTAAATGACCTTGCGGGAATGCTGAGTGGTGAAATCCCAGTACGGGACCAATTATGGATGCCCTAACTGTTTATTTCGGCAACAAATCTTGTGGCTTCACGCCAAGCATCGAATATGGAGTATGCCCACAATACAAACCACAAAACAACGGTTAGTGCCAATGGGATTTGTAACAAAGTTAAATCAAACCCTTTCTGATGTTTTCGATTGAAGTGATGGCCTAGAAAAGCGAATGGTATGGCCGCAAGCAAAGCGGCTATCAGTGGCCTCAATGCTCCCCAAAAGCCTACGCCAAGCGTTATTTCTCGCCATATCTGTTTGAATACTTTCGCACCAGTTACCAGCTTATTTGGCTCCGGTTCAGAACTAGCAAAACTCGATTCGGTCATATTGGTTCACTCTGCTGATGACCATTTACCATGTCAATTTAGCGGATGAATGTATACCAACAGGTCAATAGTTTGAGTATCTTAGGCGATTCATGGCGAGGATTCTGCTCACCGGATTCGAACCATTTGGTCAAAATTCAGACAATGTATCGCAAATAATTCTAGAAAGAATCGAGACGTCGATAGTTGTCTCTGACCCATGGGAGAAACAGCGAGGCAAAAATTCGGAGTATAGCCCGGTCATGGTAGAGCTTGAGAAACAACTCCTCACGGTTGATAAACCAGGTTCATTGATGGTTGCCAACCGAATATTGGGCGGTGAAAATTGGGATGTAATAATACACATGGGGCTCTGCGAGGTATGTGATTCTGTCAGATTTGAAACCCGAGCTCAGAATATTCTCGATATGCGAATTCCTGACAACAATGGTCGTCTGGTGAAAAATCAACTAATTGGTGAACATCACTTATGGTGTAACTCATCAATAGTTACCGCAATGAGTTATCCAGGCTTAGAGTCGATTGAACTTTCAACTGATGCTGGGACTTATTTGTGTAACGAAACCTATTACCGCACCCTCGATGC
>DUJJ01000063.1:0-244 GCA_013329865.1 Candidatus Poseidoniaceae archaeon | reverse complement strand
CAACAAAACATTCGATTGAGTCTTCGATTGTGTGCCTGAAAGAGGTTATTGCTAGGTTATCGTTCAAACCAGTAATCGATGTGGCCGGTGCTCTAATAATTGATGGCAGCAGATTCTTACTTGCTCGACGCAATTCTGAATCCGATATGTCAGGTTTTTGGGAGTTTCCGGGGGGCAAAATAGAACGCAATGAATCCGCTAAATCTGCAATTAGTCGAGAGTTGATGGAGGAGTTTGGAGTGAA
>DUJJ01000204.1:14688-15862 GCA_013329865.1 Candidatus Poseidoniaceae archaeon | reverse complement strand
CCACCACTATAGGCGATACATATGTTCGATAATTGGGGATATGTCGAATGGTTAATACTCATAATCGATGTTGCTGCAGCAGTAATAGTTGTGCGCTTTTTGCGGAGCAAGATAAAGAGTAAGTTGCTCGAGGTTGAGCAGCGTCAAAACCGCCAAACCAAAAAGCGCAGAGAGCTAGCAAGACAAAAAACCACACCTCTTGAGGAAGAATAAGTTTGAACATGTTCAATAACCTCTGACCATAATTAGTCTTCATGAGGACCGGAAATGATTTGACGACCGGTCCAATACCTGTGGGGCAATTCGTCAATCTAGTGAGAAATACCCTCAGACAGGACAAGTTGTTCCAAAATCAAGTGATAACCGGTGAAATCACCCAGTGGAAACGCCATTCAAATGGACACACATACTTCACACTAATCGATTCTGACGGGCAAATCAGTGCGGTGATATGGCAAGGTCGCTGCAGTATAGACCCACTCATTGAGGAAGGAAGTGTAGTTGTTGTTATCGCTAATCTAGACTTATGGGCGAAGGCCGGAAAGATCCAATTAGTAGTAAGTAAGATTGCATTAGTGAATAAACTAGGTGTCCTTGAGGAGCGCAAAAAGCAACTTATCGCTGATTTGCGTAATGAGGGTTTACTGGACCGAACCAGACTGGAATTACCAACCATTCCGCACCACATCGCCATTATCACGGGATCAGGCTCAGCCGCCTTGGCAGATATGAATCGGCTGATAGATAACCGCTGGCCTGGACTAAGGCGAACGATTATTGGAGTTATGGTGCAGGGAGAAAATGCACCTAGTGAAATTGTGCGCGGATTGCTAGCAGCAAGCAAACTTTCGGTTCCAGAAATTGCGGATCGGTTGGATATGCCTCCTGTTGACCTAATCATCGTTGGCCGGGGCGGAGGCGCTCCAGAAGACCTCTGGGCGTTCAATTTGGAACCGGTTGTCAGAGCTATTGTCGCCTCGCGCGTACCTGTTGTATCTGCTGTTGGCCATGAATCTGATCTGATGGTTGCTGATTTAGTAGCCGACCTGAGGGCTTCGACGCCGTCGAACGCCGTTGAGTTGACTGTTCCCGAATATGATTACCACCAAATGCTCAATATGAGCCTGCTTGAGCGACTAGATGACGCAGCGCAGCGAATAATTATCGATTGGCG
>DUJJ01000204.1:11224-14284 GCA_013329865.1 Candidatus Poseidoniaceae archaeon | reverse complement strand
CTGACCTAGGAAATAGATTATCAAATGTAGTGGCTGATAGATTTAGCGAGGAACGCCAGCAATTACATCGATACACGACGACAATTGAGTTCGCGGTCCAAAAGAAATTGGCTGATGAAACGACACGGCTAGCCGTCCTAGACACATCACTAAACTCCTCAAATCCAAAAAATGTGCTTCACCGGGGGTACAGTATGATAACCAACAAATCCGGTAGCGTAATCAGTAAAACTGATGATTTAATTGAAGGTCAACAAATAACCTTAGCTCTGGCTGATGGTAGAGCAAAGGCGACAGTAGATGATATTGAAGAAGGTGATAAAAATGAGTAAGGAAATGAGTTATAGTAAGGCCATACAGCGACTTGAAGAGATTGTACAATCATTGGAACGGGGTGGAATACCTCTTGATGAGACGTTGAGATTGTATGAAGAAGGTGCTGAATTGCTAGCATTCTGTCAACAAGAATTAGCCGCTGCTGAAGGCAAACTCAATGAAATGAAATTAGCAGATATTGAAAACAAATTATCTGAGTAGACAATAAGTCACAAGCCAACAAGGGTAGTGCTTGCCATGAAGGAGAGGCGCTTGCGGTCACTTAAAGTAAAAGTCTTACAGGTAATTTCACAATAGCGAAAACCGCATGGCAAGGGTCCATACCATGGCCAAGAGTTAGTCTAATACTATCTATTAGTGATACTGGAGAAGTTGATCTTATCACCTCTGTAAAACATCTACACTTCCTTGCGAACCTAGCCAATTGCGCAACAGGTTACAGTCAACAAAAGAGGTAAAACCGCTACATATTGAGGAAACTAGCATCTCTGTTAACAAGCGGTAGACCAGATTAATCAATAGCTAATCTGTATTGCTTTAGTAGCAAAAAAGCTGGTATCGTCCATAATAGAACCGAAGCAAACCAAGCGAAAATTGAGCCAAGGATGACGCCAAATGTGGGCATAGACCAGATTACGATTAATGCATAGACCGAAACGCTTGCGCCACCAAGCATCATTGGAGCAGCTGCACCCTGGGGTACTTTTGGGCCCTGTGACATCCATAATGCCACCATACTGGTTAGGAAAATAGCTGGAAATGCACTTGCTAGGCCTGCAACAAAAGGTAGACCAGATTCTGCTAGCCATAAACAACCACCGATTGCCAAGCCAGCAGCCAAACCACGCAGTGACAATACAAGTAATGGCACACTATTCACTCCCTTAGGCGCATCCTTCACTCGGAGATTGAATATTACTGCTAAACCAATTAGTGCACACAACCCGAGTAATCCAAGCATTAACTCCGTGATGATGCCATCAGTTAACTGACGGGCGACCACTAGTGAAGTAAAAGCTAACAATGCCCACATAAGCAGTGATACGCAGGTCGTCAGAGGGAGTTTTACCGCATCGCTGGTAATATAGCGGGGAAAGATAATCCAAACCCCAAGAAACATACCATTGATTAGCATACCGAGTGGTACGATTGACATACTTGCGGTGAGGCTTGCTTCCCCATCAATCAGGTAAACTCCTGCTGCGGCAGGGACAATTGTCGATGGAACTGTCCCAAGAACACCGCCAACAAAACCACCAAACCGCTCGATGGCAACGGTGACGAAGATTGCAACCAAGCCGGCGAATACGCCATAAACAATGATGGTTGAATTTATCATTCAATCATCTCGGTAAATATTTACAAATATTCACAAAGATTCTGCGACTGCTACTAACGCGTCATAATCGGGTTCGACTCCAGGATTTTCCGCTACCCAACGATGCTGAATTGTGCCGGCTTTATCGATGATAATTACCACTCTATTAGCACTCACATAACCATCAATGCCGCCTAATCCAACAAACTTTGCATCATACGCAGTCACAACTTCTCGGTCTATGTCAGAAAGTAACTCAAATTCAAGATTGTATTTTCGAGCAAATTCTGCATTGGCCCACGGAGAATCGACGCTAATGCCAATAACTGTTGCTGCGACATCATTCAACTTTGCCATGTTGTCTTGAAATGCACACATTTCTTTATCGCAAACGCCGGTAAAGGCACCGGGATAGAACGCTAAAATTACCGTTTTCCCACGGTAACTTGACAACGAAATGGGTTCTTTGGCAGTATTCTTTAGTGTAAAATCCGGAGCGTTTTGTCCTATCATGATATGACCTCTAAACGAACTCTCTCAGTATGAAGTATTTATACAAATGCACCCAGATTTAGTAAGGGTCTAGATGAACTATTTGCTCAATATCAATTCTCTTATAGCCTCGCTCTCTTGCATTACTTGCAGCTCTAGTAAGCATCGATCGCATCCATCCGAGCGACATTAATGTCTGCATGCGCGCGATTGATTCGATGAACTGAACTGGATTTCCGCCAAGTTGAGCATGAGCTCTAATATCGCCCTCTAACTTTTCAACGACCATATAGTAAGTATCTATCAATTCTTCCACTGCGTCATCGGTTACCGGCATCTTAGCGTGGCTTCTCGCAAGTGATAATAACGATGATCTGGTCAAAACACCACCGCCTTGACCGACTATTAGTGTTTCAGTTTCCTCTGTTACTTCCTGTTCGACTAACTCGCCATCACCATCTAAACCCATGCCAGACACTGCCAGGTCTAAATGTCGAGGTTTGATTGTACTCACTCGGTCTTTTTCGGCAGCGGCCTCAGCGTGCTTGAGAATCTTTGCAAGATGTTGCTCGATGTGTTCAATTCCAGCTTGGACTGCAGCGGAGCCGACTGAATCAATGGTGTTAATCCTGTCAATCATCAATTCTCTGGTTCGATTATAGTTCAATCTAGTTCTATTGGGGTCATCGAGAGTTTTACGCTCAGGATCTTGGGCCAAGGTCTCTGATTCCATCTGCGGTACTAATCGATCTAGTTCCTCACATAACAACTCAACAAGTTGTTGTTTTACCGCACCGGAAATGCGCATTTGG
The DNA here is from genome assembly GCA_013329865.1 of Candidatus Poseidoniaceae archaeon. Classification (GTDB taxonomy): domain Archaea; phylum Thermoplasmatota; class Poseidoniia; order Poseidoniales; family Poseidoniaceae; genus MGIIa-L1; species MGIIa-L1 sp8725u. The sequence continues at coordinate 11,326 of DUJJ01000204.1, read as the reverse complement.
GTATAGTTCCCTGCAACTGCTCCAATATGACCTGATGAATACGGCTTCGCCGGCATGGGTTTGCCTTGGGTTGGATGCTTTTGATTATTAGCAATCAATTAT
>DUJJ01000204.1:8132-10838 GCA_013329865.1 Candidatus Poseidoniaceae archaeon | reverse complement strand
ACCCATGTATCCTCTAGACCAATGCTGCCATCCTCAAATACTAGTTTGGGCTCTATTGCCATGACGCCATTATCCACTAATGGTCGATCAAAACCTCTGGCTACGACTGGTGATTCATCGAGTTGCAGGCCAACAGAGTGACCTAAGAACTTACTTTGGTCGGGTTGCATGCCCATGAGATGTTCTCCATGTCCCATCGATATGGCCAATTCACTGCCGATTTCCCACGCTTTGGAACAATTGTCGCCTCGTGCTAGTGAAGCAACTACGGAATCGCTAACCTCAACCATGTCTGATAGCCTCTCCAGCCAACTTTCTCCGAGACCGCCGATACTGAACATTCTAGTTGCGTCGACAACATACCCCCGATGAACATGCACTAAATCAACTAAAATCGGTCGGTTCGCACGTAGCTTGGTAAAACCTGAACCCATTCCTGCCATTGGGTGTGGACCGGTTCCACCAATTGCTGAGTCAAAAAATGACGGTATACCGCCTGCACGACCAGATACGATAACTGCACGGTCACACTGTAATGGAAAACGGCGCATTTGGACTGTTCCACCGAATCCATGCCGACGACTAACCTCTTCTGCCGCAGCAACAAGCTGGAGTTCAGTCGCACCTAGCTCAACAGATTGTTTTACTGCGTCGAACATCTGTCGCTGTACGTTGGCTCCCTCTCGCATCATTGCAAGTTCCCAATTTGATTTCTTTTCTCGCTGGCGGTGAACGATTTCAGTACAGTCCTTAACAGGCCCAAGTGGAGCGAGTACGCTACTGAACTTTTGCGACAAATCTGCTGGAATCTCACCGTGCTGTAGTCCAAGCCCTCCGTCTATACCCATTTTTGACAGTTTTTCAGCAAAACTACGCAGACTAGGGAACTGTTGAATATCTAAACAAGAATCCCCACCACCAGACTCAAATTTAGCCCGTTCAACGGACCGCCTGACAAAGAACGTTGCGCCATCCCCACCTTGCTCTGAACTGGCAGCGGAATCGATTGCCGGGATGAGTAGGGCGCCATTCTGTCTACCGCCTGCGTAATAGTATAGATCAACCGGGCTCTGAATCAATGCTGCCGCTATTTCGGCATCTGCTAAGTGATTACTCAAATCCGTAATCCTTGACTCTAGTTCACTGACTGGTACTCGCCAATCCTCACCATCAGGGCCGTGTAAATTATCGATTGTCCAAGGCGCCATGCCGATTGCTATTGGTCGATATTGAAAACACTACCCGCAATTATTCCACTGACCACCCATTTCGTTATCTGCTGACGATTCGCTAAAGAAAAGATATCAAAAACTGCCAACATTTGGGCGATGCATGGCAAGGGTGCTGAACTTGCGCGACTTTAATGTCGAAAGCAAGACTGTGCTGGTTCGTGTTGACATCAATAGCCCACTACAACCCAAAAGTCAGGAATTTCTCGATGATACGAGGATTAGAGCAGTTATCCCGACTCTCAATTTACTGACAAAATCAAAAGTTGTTATTTTGGCCCATCAATCTAGACCGGGTAAGAAGGACTTCACCAATACGCTTGGCCATTCACGGGAATTAGGACGAGTTTTAGGTCGAAATGTAAAATGGGTCGAAGACATACATGGAGAAAAAGCCATGAAAGCTATTGAAGAGCTCAATGATGGTGAGATTTTGATGCTGAATAATGTAAGAATGGACCCAGAAGAAGTTTCAGTCAAAGGCAATTTTGAGGCAATGGCAGAAACGAAAATTATCCAGCGGTTGTCGAGTGTCGTCGATATATTCGTCAACGATGCTTTTGCTTGCGCACACCGGAATACCCCCTCAATAGTTGGATTCACTCACACACTACCGTGCGTGGCAGGTGAATTAATGAAACGGGAAATTGACGCTTTAGATGTTGCATTGGAAAATCCTTCACGTCCTTGTATTGCCGTTGTTGGCGGAATAAAAGTCGAGGACTCGATTTCAATTGCTGACAATATGCTGAGAAAAGGTATAGCTGACCAAATCTGGCCCACTGGAGGCGTAGCAAATCTTCTGATTGAATACTCTGGTTTCGATATTGGAGAGGGAAATCACAACTTCTTAGTAAACGAACTTGGCGATGCATACCACCAAACAGTGGCAACTGCGAAGGCTATGCTAAATGACTTCAGTGACAAAATTATGCTGCCCACCGACTTGGCAGCAAATGTTGAGGACAACCGGGTGGATCTAACCATCAGTGAATTACCGATTGACGCGCCAATATTCGATATTGGAATCAATTCTACAATGGCACTATCGGCAGCAATAAAGCGATCTGGAACCATCATATTGAACGGTCCAGCTGGCGTCTTCGAATTAACTGATTTTGCTTTGGGAACTATTGAGATGCTCAATGCATGTGCTGAATCAAATGGTTATGTTGTTGTCGGCGGCGGCCATACAGCTACGCTGATAATGAACCGCGGATTAAGTGAAAAAATGGGTCATTTATCGACCGGTGGGGGTGCCTGTCTGAACTATCTTGCTGGAAGGTTACTGCCCGGCATTGCTAGTCTTGAATACAGCGCTGAAAAATTCAAATTAAAAATCTCTCAAAGCATTACTGACAATTAAATAATCCAATCTTCACCGGACAGATAAGGAATGGTGAATCATGACCACTGAATACGCGGTTCGATACACCAATACTGTGCTTTATGATAGCCAGGGTGAACAACACCTCGG
>DUJJ01000204.1:5555-7727 GCA_013329865.1 Candidatus Poseidoniaceae archaeon | reverse complement strand
TCAAACAAAGTAATCACTCGTTCACTACAAAATTGGCACACCCACCTTGCTATGCAACTCAATGCGCGTGACTTTAGTGACGGATATACTTTGGACCGTTGGCTGAATGAAGCGATATTCCCTACGGAGGCGAAATTAAACCCGGAATACGTTCGTATTGGAGCAACCGCTGCTGCAGCAGAATTAATTGCGACTGGTTGCAGTTTTGCCGCAGATATGTATTTTTATCCGGCAATAACTGGGAATGTCCTGAATGACGCAGGAATAAGGGGCTTAATTGGCGGTCCGGTTAGCGATTTCGCCCTACCATCTCATCCCGATGCAAAATCTGCACTCGATGAATTGGACAATATGTTGAAGCAGCAATCTAGTGATGATAAAATACAGTATGCCATTGCTACCCATTCAGTATATCTGTGCAGCGAAGATACCCTTCTCAGAGCAGCAGAGTTAGCTGAAAAAAGAACGGGGCGCCTCCACATACACGTTAGTGAAACTCGGAAGGAAGTCGCCGAATGTTACGAGAAAACCGGGAAATATCCCGTAGAGTATCTAGACAGCATCGACTTTTTCAAACCCGGGACGGTCTGTGCGCACGCAAGCTGGGTCAAGAAAAACGAGATTAGAATGTTGAAAAATCATGGCGTGACCGCAGTTCACTGCCCATCCTCCAATATGAAACTAGCCTGTGGTGGAACTCTCTCATTACCGGCTTATGTTGATGCAGGGGTTGACGTACGTATCGGCACAGATGGTGCAGCATCGTCGGGTAACGGCTTGAACATTCTCAATGAGGCGCGGACTGCTGCCCTCGTCCAACGTCATGACCATTGGGACCCAACCCTACTGCCTGCTAAAGACGTCTTCACAATGGTAACCAAAGACAGTAAAGACTGGGTTGCTTGGGACCTAAAAGACATCAGAATGTTCCCCCGTGGCCGTTCTAACAATCGCCATTTAGCAAATTTGATTTTCAATGGTGGTAATTGCTTGGATATGTGGGTCGATGGGCAAGCAGTTAGGTTGCATGGTGAGACTCAAACGATTGATGAAAAAATGGCCCTCGATGAATTAGACCTTGCTGTTGATTCATATTATGAGGGAATAGAGTAATCATCGATACTTGTTAAGGGTAAAACCGGCAGCAAACAATATCACCATTACAAAGTAGCCAACAGCAGATAGAGTCATATCAATTTCATAATCGATGTTCAACTCGAAATCCTCTGGTGCCTCTGAAAATGTTCCAATACCAACAAAATACTCTCCAGACTTTGCTTGCCAAGACAAACCGGACTGATTGTCATCTCCAACAGCTGCAAACTCATTATCTCTCGACGTGCAAACTTCACTATTTTGGTTCACCATCTCGATAAAGGTAAGTCCATCACACTGAGATTTTTTATCTGCATCAGCGACCACCAAGAAGACGTCATTTCTATCCCAGTCAATTTGTGCATTAGCATTAATCATCAGGGCCAACGGATTTGATTGCATCGGTTCATCCGCAAAAAATACCGAATTAGGAACATTTGGCGTAGGAATTGAATCAACTGAGTCTTCAGTAGTAAAACCAATACTACCCAATATCGATATAATCACTGCAGCGACCATCAGCCCGATACCAAACCTGTTGTTGACTGCCAATTTGATCACCTACAACTGTAAAAATGCCAATGCCAAAATGACATAGCTGCCCAATAACATTCCGCCCTCAAGCCAATTAGACTTCCCATCCGCTAGTATTGAATTAACTACCAAGACTGATACAAATGTTGCCGCCGTTTCTAACATACCGAACTCTAGAGTGAGGGGGACACCCAAAACCCAGGCAAATAATACCATTGCTGGTGCCGCAAACAGGGCAATTTGAACACTACTGCCTACCGCTATTGCGATAGATAAGTCCATCTTGTCCTTACCAGCGACGATTACTGCTGTGAAGTGTTCTGCAGCATTACCAAAAAATGGTAGTAATATTACTCCAATGAATAACTCTGGCAGGCCCCACTCAACAACTGCGGCTTCAAGACTGTGGACTAGAATGTGAGCCATCCAAGCAACTAGAATAGTTGCCAGAATTAGCAAAATCCAGGCATTTTGATTGGTCATTGTTGGATTCTCATGATGCCCATGCCCTGGTTCTGTAGCGAACACATGAGCATGAGTCTT
>DUJJ01000204.1:0-5173 GCA_013329865.1 Candidatus Poseidoniaceae archaeon | reverse complement strand
GAAATGTTTTCAACATCACTGAATGTTCCGCCTGAGTGATGAACTGCGCTAGGGATAATAAAGGCCACAACGGCTAGCAACAGTAAAGTTCCATTCATTTGAATTGCATCGCTGTTGAAACTCTGTTCCTTGTGTTTCAGGCCCCCCCAAACCATTGCCAGCCCCAAGACGAGCAGCATATTCCCAAGGATTGAACCAATAAGTGAAGCCTGAGTAACTGTTACCATTGTCTGGACGATTTCTGGGTCTTTTGATGCAGCAAAGATGGCCAATCCAACAATGATTAATTCTGCAGCATTTCCGAATGTGGCATTTAAGAAACCACCAATTGCTTCGCCAGTCCTAAGGGCAATCTCCTCAGTACCCTTGCCCATTAGAAATGCTAACGGCATAATTGCAACCATCGAGAACAAAAACGCCATGGTAAGATTATGCTGAAAATTGAATAACACCGCCAGGGGTAACGCGACTAGTAACCAATTCAGTTTGTTGTTAAATGGATTGAGTGCATCGAGTACTGATTCCATTGCTAGCTCTGATACTTGCTCAGCGTTGTCAACATCTGCCATGTTCAAGGTGATAGAAAATACCCTAATTGAGATATCTATCGACCGACGTCTCAATCCTCTGATTTCTTTCGCCTTGTTGGTCGACGCTTAGGGGCATTTCTAGGTGCCGGACGACGACCAACCTTGCGTTTAGGTTTGACTTCCTCATCGACTTCCTCGTCATCGTCAAATTCATCATCATCTAAACCGAAAAATGAATCATCTTCTTCAGGTTCAGGCTCTGTTTCCCGCTTTGATTTGGTGCGTCTTTTCTTACGTTGTACAACGTTGACTGAAAATGGGTCTTCCTCTTCTGGCTCTTCCTCTTGCGCAACCGGTGCATCAGCGACTGGCGTCACATTAGTGAGTGAGTCGTAGTCAACTTGCTGGGTAGTTCCGATAAATTCAGACATCCAGTCGTCGTCATCATAGTCATCGTCAGACTTACGCCTCTTTGGCCCACGCATACCTGCCCTAATGACGAATAGCATCAGTATAATCGAAATAAATGCTATCCCTGATGAAACCCAGACAAAAACATATGGTGGATCGGAAAATGATGGTTCAACGATGATTGGTTCTGGCAGCGGTTCTAGACTCTGGACATATTCACAAATCGTGGTTCCATTAATGTCATTGTAGCAGAAATCGACAAGGAATATTACTTGTTCGATAACTTCATTGCCGGCGGAGTCAACAGCTCTCACGGTTAAAACGTGCCGTCCGTTGTTGAAATCTCCCGCACTTATTTGCTCGGAGAAAATGAATGCACTACCATCACCCTCCAAGTCCTGCAAGTTATCTGGGGTTTGCCATGCACCAACTGATGAACCGCTGGCAGAGCCATAGTTGTAAGTAAATTTGTATTGCATCAACGAGATTTGTACATCGTCAACTGCGCCTGCACTGATTGTCATGGTCTCTCGAGCGAGATATTTCGACTTGGAACCATCACCACCACCATCAGTATCTGAGGAGGGCGAATAGATATTCAGTGTGGGGCTCCGTGCATCTAAACTACGGTCTGTCCAACTTAGTTGCTGGCTGTTATAACTTTCATCAATCATGTCTGCCGTGATAGTAATCATTCCAGCAGTCACCGTGTTACTAATTTCGAAGGTGAGGTAGTATTCTGGGCCTTTTGTTGGGTCTAGCAAGTTATCTGCATAAACCTGCATCTGCCTAGGTGCATTGGTTATCTTGCCACCAGAAGTGGTAGTAATATCAACAGTTGGCATGGTAAATAGTTCTTCGTTTACTGATAATCTGATGCTGTAACTACCAGCGACCAAGGATGGGCTCAGGTATAAATTGCCATCACCATCAAATATTTCGTAACTAGCAGTCGGAGGGATTGTGTCCTCTTTTACCTTCAACGAGTTACCGGTCTGACCTGGTGATGCCTCGATATTGGTATTGCCATACATATCTTCTACGATAATTGCATACCATGTATTGCGTTCAACGTCATTTGGTATTGAGTATGTTTTGCTAAACGTGAAGTCGGTAAGTATTGACCCTGTGTCATATATGTCACCGTCGAACAATGACCAGCCATTCTCTTCAGTTACGATCGAGACTTCGTCTTCATCTTCACCAAATGGGTCTCCTTCATGTTGCCAAATTGAGTATTTCTCGCCGTCTAGTTGTTGGTTGTTATACCATTCTATTGTGATGATTGAGATTTCTCCTACAACCTCTATTGTGCTTATTCTTGGTAGGGCTGGGGTTATGGTTTCCTCATAAACTGGCCCAAACCAATTCTGGTTTAATTGAGTGTAATGATAGGGGCCTGCTGAATGCTGATAGAGGGCCTCGCTAGTGACAAAATAAAACGAGGTGCGGTCAACCTCTTCCGGAACTGTTACCGTGAATTCCTCAATTCCGTCGGTGACTGTTCCCTGATAGAAGATTGTCGTGTTTTCAGCCTGTTCAGTAAACTGAGATCCGGTATGAAGGAAATTTGCGCGCCAGATGTGGTATTTTTCACCTTCAGCACCTAACTGGTCGTTCCAAGTTACCAGTGTCTGCGAGTTCCCCATGAATGTTGCCATAACGTTGGTTGGCTCTGCAACCCAATCGTAAAAGGCGTCTTCATAGACTGAAGTGCAGGAATATTCCTCGATATCCTCATCAAATATTCCGTTCGAATCTATGACTACGACACAATAATGTGAGGTTCCTAGCCTTCCAACTGGCACTTGATGGTCAACCTCTGACTCGCCCTCCTCTACCAGCGCAATTTGCTCAACCCCAAACTGGTCTGTGCTGTTGAATGATTGCCCCGAGGTATACACTGCATACGATTCGCCATCTTCTCCTGATACATCTACCCATGTTATGGTTGTCGTTCCGCTTCCGGTTTGAGTGTTTGAGAAGAAGTATGAACTAACCGAAGTAACCGGTGTCGCTGGCATATTATCTTCAATCAGTGGAGTTCCTAGCGCATTGTTTGAGAGTAGTCTAATATCCTCATAATCTTGACCGGGGCCAAAGTAATTAGGCATTAGATATGTCACTGCATAATACACTTGCCGGTCCGTATCTTCGGGTATGGTAATCTGATAACTAGATACTCCTGTAGCTATTTGGGCAATTGGTGTCATTGACGCAAAGAGCGCTGCCGCTGAATTGCGAGTGATTGGCTGGGACGATTCCCAAATTCGGGTTTGATATGCATCTGGTCCCTCCTCGGGTAAAACATAGAAAATATCGTTATAATTAACCCACGACAAGGATGTGATGCTTGTTGTTGGATTGAATGATGCCATCAGGTTATATGGTGTTCTAATCGGCGTGGTTATTTCAGTAACTGGATGGTATGTCGATGACTCGTTGGCAATCAGTGAGTCATAAGTTGATACTGTGCCGTCTTGCGTAGTGATTACTGTGGTTATACCATAGTAGAATGAATCATTGGTTCCAGGGTCTACTAGGTATGAGAAACTGTGGCCTTGATGAGAACCATTAGCGCCACCGAGACACAGGTATTTCGAGGCGCTCAAAGCTGGATCATTTATGTCGCACGCGGCAACGGAATGCACCAACGTAGCATTCTCTATATTCGATTGGTTAATCATTTCTGTATGACGATAAATATGATATTCAGCATCGTAGAAGTTGTCCAAAGCACTAGGTTGTTCAAGACTGTCAATGTTACGCCAAGTAATCGTTGTTAGTTCAGTGCTACTATCGAATGATGCATGTATATCTTGAGCCTGTAAGTGGAATAAATCACCGGTATCTTCTGCCGCAACATTGGTTATTGGCATCAATGAAAATGCCATCAACAGTACTAGTAGCGAAGCAATGGCTTTCCCATCATAAGCCTTGGAACTCTCCGTCATCAAACCTTTCTAGCGTGCAACCGTTATGAGTATACCGCTGATTAAACTATGAATCAACCCTGTTTGCAGTCTAATTTTGCTCACTCAATCAGACTCACCTTTGGGAGAGTTTGGCTGTGGAAGAGGGTCTTCAACATCAATTTGTTTGATTTGTTTACTCGCTTGAATAAATCTAATCAAGAATGTCCAAATGCCGCCCAATGCGGAGACAAAAACGACAATGCTCAGTGGGTTTATTTCGATATGATCAAAAATTCCGGGATATGTACCCCAGGAATAGTTGTCAAAGTGGAGTAGTATTCCCATCATAAATATCGCAACAATGCTGAGAATAGTACGGTCGGCCCGAGAGAATCCGCGATAGTTCCTTGTTCCTGCAACTGCCTGTGCTTGTGTCCCCATGTAGGAGCCAAGTAAGGTAAACCATGCCGCAGACAGGCCTAATACAACGTCATTAACAAACACCGACGCTGAAATACAGATTATCCAAACCGCATCAAGTAAACGATCGAATGTGTGATCTAGATAATCGCCCCACCTAGTTACTCTGCCCGTCGCTCGAGCAACAGGCCCGTCCAAGCCATCGAAAGCCATTGCCAAGGTGATCAATAGACCACCGCCAATCAGCATTGTGACACCAAGACTATCCTCGGTTGCTAAGTATACTGACAGGCCACCCAGAACCCCGATAGGAAGTGCTAGCCAAGTAATTGTTGCAGGACTCATCCATGACATCGACTCGACAATTGGCGTTAACGTTCGCTCCCAAATATTTCTAAACTTTTCAAGTGCCATGGTTCTTACCTGACTGTGGGAAGTCAACTAGGGGATTGATTGTTGCGGCTCCTAACTGAGTGGATTAAGAGTTTTCTAACCAATCTATTGATGCTGGCAAATCGGTTGACGGTAGTCCTTCTTTTACCCACTGTGTAATTGCGTTAGCAATCTGCTCAGGAGTTAATTGTCCACCGTCCAACTCAAGTATTGGTTGGTCAATCTCAAATTCAATTATCTCTGCCCAGGTTCCGGCGACCAACTCCCATTCCACATTTGAGTTAATCTTGGCCGCTGAATAATCTCTCACCGTTAACCGTTGCCTAAGTATATCTGGTTGACAACGTAGGACAACTATTCCGTCGACCGCTAAAAAGTGGGACAAATGGCCATCGATGATAACCTTCTTATTGGATTCACATTCAAATAATTCTGACAATCTATGAATATCTATTTCTCGACTATCCATAACCTCATCATAATCGCCCACGCAATCAAAATCCT
>DUJJ01000099.1:8594-9788 GCA_013329865.1 Candidatus Poseidoniaceae archaeon | reverse complement strand
CCTCCAGTGAGTATCCTTCCATTCTCATTGATTGCTAATTCTATGTATGACAATACCTTTTCCATATGGTCTTGTGAGATTACTGAACCGATATCAGTGATGGCAAGTTTTGGGTTTCCTACGGTCATATTTTTTACCTCAGCAACCAGTAAATCGACAAACTCGTCGTATACTTTGTCCGCAACGAGAATTCGTGAACCACAGAGACAGACTTGGCCAGAATTGGTAAATGCCGCTCTTGCTGCACCCTTGGCCGCAACAGGCAAATCAGCATCGTCTAATATTATTGTAGCGTTTTTTCCGCCTAATTCTAGTGACAATTTTTTGAACAACGGAGCCGCAGTGGATGCAACAATCTTTCCGGTTGCTGTACCACCGGTGAACGATATAGCTTTCACATCGGGGTGTTCAACAATTGCTTGACCAACTTCACTGCCCAAGCCGTGGACGATGTTGATCACTCCCTTGGGGAAGTTAATCGAGGCTAAAATTTCGCATAGTAGATTTGCTGTCATAGGTGTTAGTTCGCTTGGCTTAGCAACTATGGTATTACCCATAACCAAGGCTGGAGCGATTTTCCATGTGAGTAAATAGAGCGGTAAATTCCATGGGGTAATCAGACCAACAACGCCAACTGGTTTGCGTATTACGTAGTTGGTTGCGTCCGCCATCTCAAAGCGTAGTTGAGTCAGGTTCTCAGCATGGTCGGCAAAGAATTCGAAATTTCTCACACTTCGACTAGCATCAACCCGCTCTGCCAGTTTTATCGGTTTGCCAGTATCGATACTCTCGAGCATTGCAATCTCGGATTTCCGAGATTCAAGAGCAGTGGCTATTTTTCTTAACCAACCGATTCTTTCTTCCATAGTGTAAGCCGACCAGACATCCTGAGCATTTTGTGCAGATTTAACCGCCATCTCCACATCTTCGACGGTCGAGTTTGGGATGGTCGCAATAACTGTATTTTCTGCGGGGTTGGAATTGTTTAGATATCTGCCATGCAATGGTGATACAAAATTTCCGTTAATGTAATTCTCTATCTGCATTTTACACCTCTATGTCATAGGTCCAACGATCTTTGTCTGGGTCCCATTCATCCCAAGTATCGATGTTGCTTAGTGACTCGACATATTTGGGCGGTACAATTCCCGGTACGATAAACGCCTTTTGACGGTGTAGCGGATATGGATTTCT
>DUJJ01000099.1:0-8178 GCA_013329865.1 Candidatus Poseidoniaceae archaeon | reverse complement strand
ACACCTAGGCCTTTAGGATAGTCCGGATGTTCAATTGCTAAACCAAGTAAGCCATCTGCTCCCTCTTTCGCAATAACGCGACCTTCTCCGGCTTTGAGAATTGTTGAATCAAGGCGGTTGAAACCTCCAACTAAGTCTGGGTGTCTAACCATCGCTTCCCAGATCCAATCATCATCTTTGTCTCTAACCAAGCCGGCATATATCTGCGCCAGTTCAGCGACGGTGTTCGATACGGTGGGTAGTCCACAGCCGTCCTTGGCAATTCTCAGTGGCTGCCAATCCTTGCCTAGGTAAGTCCTAATTTGTTCCATATAGGCCTGAAAAACCTGGTGACCCGGTAAGGTATAACCAGCTCTATTCCAACCTTTTTTTCGACACCCGTGAAGGATTGCCGAATGTTCTCCAGAACAGGTGTGATACCACCTTCTTGGTCGACGAACTTGTCGGCCGAATTGAATCAACGGCACATCCAGAGGCGTCAGCATCAGCGGCCATTCTTCCTCGGAAAGCAGTGATTGAGCAGCCGCTACGTGTTCAGTATCACCGTTATGAGAGGCCACAGAGATTGCCTTTTGTTCCCAAGTTGCATCACTTAATTCTTCTGTGAAGGCTTTCAACATGAACGGTTTCATCATCGAACGACCATAACATAAGACGTTGCCGCCAAATGAGTGGATTACCTCATCACCATGTGACCATGCTACCGCACCATGAATTGTGGTTTCAGAAACCCCGTTGCGCCGGTAATCGACAAGCGGTTCCCAATCCACCTGGCGGCCAGTTGCGATACCCTCGACGGTCTCCCCTACTGAGGAGGTAGGGTACATCGAACTACCAGGTTTACCGTCACCAATGGCAGATGGTATTTGCCTATCGCTCATTTCTAGCCTCCAATATTCGCTCTACATGCGGAACTACTTTTGACATATATGCTGTCATGTTTCGACAAACTCTATCACTATCGTGATTAAAGAAATCAAACCACGCCATTATGGTATCCTCGGGATCAAATCTAGCCAGAATTTGCTCAGCAATCTCGTCGGGGTTGCCAATAAGTGCGTTATTGGCTGCTTTAGTGACTTTTTCCGGATCTATTGTCCCCTCGAGAGCATTCCAGTAAGCCTGTAAGGCTTGTTCAGCCTCCTTTGATGCGGCCTGGCTTTGTTCTGCACTGGTCAAACCGGGTTCATCATTAATGAATACGAAACTGGTTCTCGGCATAAAACTCCGATGCCAGACCCCACCTGCTGGATGGTAACTCTGGCTCATTCGGTCATGAGTATCATTGATGATATCGGCTGATGTTATCGACAAATTAAATACTCTCACAGGCATTATTGTATTGACAAATGTTTGGGCAATTGGGTCATGTGTCCCCGCAACTAACTGTAATTGGTCTCGGTTCCACTGCTGTGGAATTATCGATATTTGTTCAAAATTATACCGGTTTGGAATCGTTATTTTCGATGTAACATCGTCGTTGTTGTTGGATTTATAATCCTGATAAAATGTTTCCCACTCCTCATCACTACGGAAATTCTCTCTGCTTAAGCTGGTCTCTCGTATATCGCTACTTGCGATGGTTTCGCCATTCAATAAACGCAAGAAAATTTCACTTGCTTCAAGAAAAATCTGACTTCTGAGGGGTTTCCAGCCTATTGCTTCCCAACTGTTTCTCGGAGCGATACCGTATGGTTTAGCCATGAACTCAAATCTCCCAGCACTAAACCCGACGTGTAGTTTTCTTTGCTCATCCAACATTGACAGAAATTGCACCGTGTTGGCAATCCTTTCTGCCTGTGCAATGGGACCTCCACTGGCAAGAATACTAATTACGGCAGAACCGATTTCTATGTGTTTCGTCTGACGAAAACTCTCCAGCGCTAATTGTGGGAAATCAGTACAAAGGCCGACTTCGCCCTGCCAATGAGGCACTACAGGCATAGAATTCAGTTTTTGGGTTTCAGTCGACAAATGTGCTTGAGCAATCCAACCAACGCCGAAGCCAAGTGTGTCAGCGTGTTTCAGTTGTTGAAAGTAATTTTCGAACATGGCTCGCTCAGTGGGGGTTTCCCCATTCACATCTGGCGTTTGACTGATTGAGAAGAAAATGTCATGCTTCATAGCCTGCCACTATACTCGCCAGATGTTCTTAGGCCATAATCGATGCGGAAATTATTCGTCGCCTTTTGGTGTCTCTAGATTTGTCAAGGCATCGAGTCGCTCCCTAATTGGTGTTGGCGCAGGTAGGCCAAACGCAATGAAAGAATGCAAGCAATCCGAAAGGTGAAGCATAGCTGTTTGGTAATCGCCTTGAATTTCAGCGATATCGGCCAAACCCCAACGCGCCACAAATTGACCAGAAACATCCTCTAGTTCGTTAGATAACTCAAGCGATTGAGTATACAGGTCGATAGCGGCATCCAAATTACCTACGGTGGCTTGAGTGTGTGCAACGTCAGCCATCGACTCCATCAATCCTTCACGATCGCCTAATTGCGTCAGAATTTCTAGGCGGCGCGTGCCGTGAATCAGTGCGGAATCGTGCTTATTTTGTCGCTTCTCGCAGGCCTCTAATACCGCTAAACTATACACCAATCCGGGTTGGTCAGCGAGTTCTTCTCTTATCCTCATCGACCGAGTGGTAAATACCATGCACTCGTCAAACTCTTCCATGCTGAGATACATTAGCCCAACATGATGTAAAACAGCTGCCGCTAATGGTTTCCCGGCTTCGACTTTTTCGACAGTTGCGGCTAGTTCAACAAATGCGTCGACAGGAGATTTTTCCCATCGTAACGTTTCAAATTTTACCCAACCAGATTCTATTTCATCTATTGCAGACTTTTCTGCGTGTTTTAGCAGTCGTTCAACCAAATCAAGATTTTCTAATTCCTCAGCAAGAGGAATTAGGCGCAATGCCAACGGTGCATTGACATTTTCAATAGCAGCACCTTCGGTTAGCATTGTGATGATGCGCTCGGCTTGTTCTGGGCTAACCTCCCCGTTCATGGCACACCGTCAAACCTCTTACGAATAACTTCTTGCAAGGTGTCAAACAATAAATCTTGATAACACACACCGATTTGGGCTACCCATGGGTTCGATGGATGGCTACCTTCAGGCGTTGAGCTTGGTAGCAATTTTGATTCTCGCCCCAATGACCATTCATTTGATGGTCCATCAGGAGGATAATACCGTCTTTGTCTTCGTTGAGCCTGAACCCCAAACCGAAGATGATGAGGAGGTTCTCGGCAGAGAAATTCCCCAATTAAATCGGACAGAAGTTGCACGAATTGCGACCTTCAACATCAAGGTTTTTGGCAAAACAAAAATGGGCAAGCCAGACATAGTATCTCAATTAGTTGACACGGTTTTACAATATGATTTAGTCGCAATCCAAGAAATAAAAGATATTGATGAAATAGTTCCATATGACTTTCTAACTGAGTTGAATAATGCGTCGGGGAATTTTTGGAATATGTCATTGAGCGTACGGAGTGGGAACCAAGCAGACGATCAATCCTCCCAAGAACAATACGCTTACTACTACAATAGAACTGTATTTCGAGAAATAGGTGAAGGTCAATTATTCAATGATTCAGCTAATGATTATTTCCAGCGCGAGCCTTATTTCACACAATTTGAATTACTCAATGCTAGTGGTAATAGCTCAGGTTTTGATTTTACTCTGTTCACCATCCACACTAAACCCGCTTCTGCGCTGGCTGAGATTGACGCTCTACATGAAGTAATCCAAAGTTATCAAGAAAACAACTCAGATGAAACAGATGTAATCTTGTTGGGCGATCTTAATGCTGATTGTAGTTACGCAACTGCCCAGGAATTGTGGGAGTCACCACTACGTCTACCACAATACAACTGGCTTGTAAATGATATTGCCGATACAACAGTTTCTTCTACAGACTGTGCTTATGATAGAATTATCACTATTGAAGATCTTAACGGCAGATTAGTCGGTACTTGGGGTATAGACACATCGATCACCAACACGAGTGTATCTGACCATTATCCGGTTTGGTTCGATTTGTATCGATGAGTCATATACTGCGTAATCGACCACCATCGACTGCCAGAGATATTCCCCTAATTGCTCCTGCCACTGGCAACGCTAGGTAGGTGATGGCAGAGGCTGTCTCCATCGGGTCAACTAAGCGTTCAATGGGCACTTGCCCCATCCATCCTTCGTGTATTTCATCGAGTGACTTACCAGTTTTTTGATTAATAGAGTCAGCTAGGTTGCCCAATCGCTCGGTGTCAGTAAATCCAGGTAAGACATTGTTAATTGTAATGCATGGTGGTAACTCGCGGGACAGGGACTTAGCCCAACTAGCCATAGCCCCGCGCAGAGTATTCGATAGACCGAGGTTTGGAATTGGTTCTCTGACTGAGGTTGAAATTATTTGGATGATGCGGCCGTAGCCTTGCTCCTGCATATGTGGTACCAGCAGTTTAGTGATTTTGTGTGCAGCATGCAAGTGTCTAGTGAATGGAGCGTCAAAATCCGCTACGGAATTATCGAGCAGCGGACCGCCCGGAGGTCCGCCCGAGTTATTGATTAGAATGTGCACAGGTCCGTTTTCGTGAATGATATTTGGAATTAAATTATCAATGGCAGGAAGGTTCTCTAAGTCAATTACTGCATAGGCGATTTTTCCCGTTGCAAACTCATTAATTTGACTGACAACCTCTACGAGTGAGCTTTCTTTGCGGGCACAAAGTGTGACATCCGCCCCTGCCATAGCCATCACTTTTGCCGTTGCTGCACCGATGCCTTTGCTCGCACCGAAAATCAGTGCATGCTTGCCACTGAGGGCGGTTTTGGCAAATGGGAAATCATCGTTGAGTAAGTCCATGTTAACCCCACCATGTCATATGACATATTATTATTCATTACAACCAATCTAAAATAGCGTTGAGTTCAACCAACCAGTCGTCACTTGCGACATCAATTATGGTGTAATGGTCTCCAGGAAGCCATAATTTTTGCACGTCTGCGCCCTTAGCATTCATTACTCTGGCATATGTTTCTGACTGTGAGATGGGCACTTCATCATCTGCTTCCCCGTGAATGATTAAAACTGGAGATTCTGGAGGGTTATCCACAGGATTAAGCCTTGACCACAATTGAGGATTTTCCTCTGGTGCACAACCAATCCACCTTCTAACAGCATCACCATCATCTGAAAGTCTTGCGTGGTCTGCTCCTACTAAATCGGTTATCGGCGATTGGGCGATTGCCAACCATGGCTTACGTTCACCTTTTGCTGCCAAAAGCAGAGCTAAATGTCCCCCTGCTGAGTGCCCCATGACCATCGATCGCATCACGTCAATTCCGGGAAGTAACGCCAATTGCCCCCAAGCCCGTAGAACGTCTGAAAGTGTGTCCATCCACACACCTTGTTCACCCTCACTCCACCGTTTGAATTCAACATTCCATGCCGCAATTCCAGCCTCGGCCAAATCCTCAGCAATTGGTTTCATCAGTTCAAGGTCATACTCCTCTTTCCAAAATCCGCCGTGGATTAGCATCACGCACGGGATGCCATGCTCAGTTGAAAATGGTGAATCTTCGTCAGGCGTGTAAAGGTCAGCAAATTGCCACTCTTTTGCACCCCATTGCATGCGGTCAACTGCCATGATTAATCCTGTTGTTCATGACCTATGATGGTTGCTGGGACAAACGATAGTATAAGAAATGAAATTAACACGAAAACATATGCACAGTGTGTTAGATATTGAATTTTTAGATATGAACGGAGACTCGCAGACCTTACGCTCGCTTGGCTCAGACAGTACGAGAAGGTGGCTAGTGGTAAATGTCGCAAGTCGATGTGGACTCACTAGACACTATACCAATTTGCAGGCAGTCTCCAATAACTCAGAAGTAATGGTTGTAGGTTTCCCATGTAATCAATTTGGTAGTCAGGAACCCGGTAGTCATCAACAAATATGTGATTTTACTAATGAAAAGTATGGCGTCACATTTCCGTTAATGGCAAAAATTGAAGTCAATGGACAAAACCGTGCTGAACTGTTCGAACATTTGACAGCAATCCGAGGTGTTGATGGTCACGAAGGTTCGATACGGTGGAATTTCGAGAAATTTGTCATCGATTTTGATGGCAATGTGACACGCTATTCGCCGCAAACTAAACCGGAAGAGATTTTCTTCTGAAACAACTGTTTAAACCCTGCATGACCAAACACCAGACATGGTTGACTGGAGCCTTGATAACACTACGCCGGTGAATGAGCTAAAACCAAAAAGTGATGTTAGTATTGGAAGACAGCCCCGCAGAAGAGGTCCTTTTGGAGTGAGAAAGTCGAAACCGTTGGTCGACAACGGTCACCGCTATGTAACATACTCAGGTCGTAACCGACGGAAGTCACCGACCAAGGTCAGAAAAGCCAAGCGAGATTCAGCGGGTAATGTAATTAGACAATAACAAGAAATCCCCATGATTTGACCCAACCCGGAATCAATATATCGAATATGGTTCTACTGAGAACGATAAGATGAGGCCCAAAGCGGCTTAAATTATCTGATTTTGACAACAGTTCTTGCGGTAACTCGGCCGCTGATAGAGGGAAATTAATCAGACAGGCACCACGCTGGCGTAAAATGAGTGATGGGACTTTCTACTGCTGGGATAATGAACAGTGGGTGAAACACATTTGGTGCCTAAGGACTAACTCGCTTTCTATCGCGCGGAAACAGCACAGTTTCTCTGACATTCTTTGCTCCAGTCAATTTCATCAGTATTCGTTCCACACCCAAGCCCCAACCTGCGTGTGGTGGAACCCCATGTCTGAAACCAGCAACATAAAATTCGAATTCCTCAGGATCTAAATCCATTTTCTTCAGGTTATCAATCAACACATCCATTCGATGCTCTCGTTGTCCACCTGAGGTTAACTCATCACGACCAAAGTTGAGATCAAATCCGCGACTCAATTGAGCACCGGTTGACCCATCTTCACCAGCAACATGATGTATGTAAAATGGTTTAAGCGCCATTGGCCAGCGTGGTAAGAAATAAAATTGCGGCAGGTCCTCTGCCAGTAAGTCGGAATTTTCAGCGTCGATATCATCACCCCATTTGATGTTACCACCTTTTTCTTGAATTATTCTGATTGCATCGCAATATGAAACTCTCGGGAACGGCAGTTCCGGGACGATTACTTCGACCGCATCTTCACCCTTGCTCGTTCGATAATCGTTTATTGTAGCAATGTATGATTGAGATTCTTCATCTTCGGCAATTGACCGCCACATATGATGTATCATTCGTTCGAGAACTCCCATCACGTCGTCATCTGTTGACCATGAACATTCGATGTCGAATGAGATGAATTCGTTAAGGTGTCGGTAAGTGTCATGCTTCTCAGCTCTAAACGCAGGACCAATTTCGAAAACGCGCTCAAGGCCGCCAGACATACAAAGTTGCTTGAATAACTGTGGCGATTGATTTAGGAATGCAGGTGTATCAAAATACTGCATTGGGAATAAGTCGGTGCCGCCTTCAGTTGCAGTAGCAACTATCTTTGGTGTATGAGTTTCAAAGAATCCCTCATTGATCAGTGCTTCTCTACCATACTGCAGCACTTTGCCTCGCAATCTAAACATCGCCGCGATGTGAGCTCTCCTTAGGTCGAGAAATCTGTTGTCAAGTCTGGTATCTAGCTCAACATGGACGGTATCGGTAATACCTAGAGGTAATGGGGCTTCGGCCTTGGCAATCACGGTTACAGAATCTGCTACAACTTCGTAGCTAGGCGGTGGTGGAGTCTCTCCATCTTTGAGTTTTGGCGGACGCTTTTCACTAACTTTTCCAGTGAACTGTAAGGTTGACTCTCGAGTCATCCGTTGCACCATATCGAGTGCATCTGCACCTACATTGTCTGCCTTGAGGAAAATTTGCGTCTTTCCAGTACCGTCGCGCAAATCGACAAAACAAATTGCTCCTTTGCCCCGATTGGCCTCCATAAATCCGGCAACTGTGACAACTGTATCAAGCAAATCTGCACCCTTGCTCTGAATTTCACCAAGAGTGTGGGTGCGGTAATGGGTTGGGACATAATTGCTCATGAGTTGAGGGCATTAGGCATAGGTCATCAAAGGTTCGCTAATCAGAGATAATTATCAAAAGAGAA
>DUJJ01000017.1:4402-13575 GCA_013329865.1 Candidatus Poseidoniaceae archaeon | reverse complement strand
TTCTAGTGGGTTTTTCAGCACTGTGCCAATCCGCGATATATCTCTTGAATCGATTAGTAAATACAGGTCGGTAACTGCGTCACGACACTTTTCATTGACCATCAATTCACCGGTTCTTGCATAAGCTTTCCAATTAATATTCTTGAATGGGTCTCCGGCGACATATTCTCTCAATGAGTAGAATTCTGAGCCTTGACCCGGAGTGCGCAAAGTTGTCGCACCAGTATACATTTTTGGCGTTCTTGAGCGCAAAAACGCTTCTTCAACTTCTTTGATTTGCGGAAATATTACGATATCGCTATGATGGTCGACGAACATTTCTTCCACTCCTAGATTAAACGTATTGCGTGAGCGGAGGGAAACTGGACCGATTGAATAGTGTCCTCTAAGCGGGCAGCGTAGCACATAGCGAATACGAGCGCTCTCACCCGGGCTCAGGTTGAGCCGCATTTGGTTCAGACCGCTACGCAATTTCATTTCATGTGGAATATTATCGTAAACTTCGAGCAACTGCGTCTTTCGATTAGACCTATTGGTAATCAATAATTCGACATATAAGTCATCTCCTTTGTATAAATTATCAGCGGATAATGTGCGTTGTACTTCGACATCACCATGGCCAGAAATCCATGAATTTACGACAATGAAGGCGATGAGCGCCAACCCAAGTATCATCATTTGGTTATTGGCAATCATCATACCAATGAGAATCAACGCAATGCCGCCGGTGAAGGTGAACGCAGCCTTTCTTGTCCACATAATTTCACCGCCTACCCCATGCTTTTACTCGTTTGACAATTGATACAGTCTGCTCAAGTGAATACTTACCAGGCTCGATGGCAAACTTGGCTAGGGTTGGATCGTTAATCAGTGCAACCAACTCCCGAGCAGACATTGCGTGAAATTCCTCGCGAGTTAAACCATTTTGATTGCGCACTTTTGACAAGAAAACCTGACGTATTTTTTCAATTTTGGAGTAATATGGATAACGGTTGGCATCACCAAACCCATAATAGATAATTGAAAATACGTGACGCCAGTTATCTGGGTCTTTCTTTCTTATCAAAACCGCTTCAAATGAGATAAACAAAATTAGGAACAGCACCAGCATTGCTAGACCTTCGCCTGTAAAGTAGACCAGTAAAAAGTAAATGGTATTGTATGAATCGGCCAGGACAGCATTTTGTGGATGTCTTGATTCGTCAAATATTACCATGGCATTTTCAGCTGGTTCAAGTCCATCGTCTTCTAGACTTGTCAACATTGCTTCTGCGATAATGTCGAGAGCCCACTTTCGGTTATCGTTGGCTGGAATCTCGGTATCAGTTGGGCCATATTTACCCTCGCTAAAGCCTGAATAATCGTATATCGCATTGATTAATGGCGAACCATCGGCGACAAAGAATACTCTTCCACCATCATCCGGATTACAGGTTGATTTAGCACAGGCCTCAACGCTTAGGTTAAATTTCCCATACAAATCAGGAGTTTCTTCGTTTTGCTCACTACTGACCCATATTTCGCCGTCGCCATTGACGTCAACGCTTGCTTCGTTACTAGTAACCGCTCTGATGGCTAACTCTGGCAGCGGATTTTTGTTGTTAGGAATCAACTCAAGTGCGGTAATGTTGTTGAGTAGGACACGATATGTACCATTGTATGATATGACTCCATCCTGCCAGTGATGACCGCATACACCAGCCTCTTCTTCGGTCATCGCTTGACCATCCACGATTGCACACGGATGCGCACTCAGGGCAGAGGATGTGTCGGCCCATCGCTCATGTGTTGAGAGGGTTTCGACATCTATTTGACTGCCGTTCATGCTGCATGGTGTTTCCTGCACACACATCCAAATGTAGTTGAAATTCAGTTCTGTTGCGTACGTGGTGTCAAACAACTGATAGCCACTATATCTAACACCAAATGCCTCGGCTATGGTCCCAGCGAAACCATAATCCTCCAAAATAATCGCAGTGCCACCGTTATCAACAAATTCGACTATTGCATTTACCTCTGATGGTGAATAGCCATCTTCTGAAGCAATAGTTATGAAACCGTCCTCATCAAATTGTGGCAAGGAAAGAGTGTCTCTTTCTACTCCTGCAACAATATAGGTGGTGTTTCGGGGATCTTCAATATCTGACAGTAACAATGGGCTACTAACGAGTGATCTCGTTTCTATTCCCATGTCTTTGATGTCTTGTCGAAACGCTGACATATCATTCCAATCATCATCATAAGCAGACAATTGGTTTGTATTTGACAGATTGACGAAGTTACTCAATATCATGATTAATAGCACGAACATTACTGACCAGAAAGCGGCTTGTAGGCCGATTCTCCGGTAATTAATCGCCCGCCATTCAACCATGTCCACACCAACTAGAGCGTAATTCCGACACTAGACGCACGCGCTTTAGTTTAGAATGTTGTCTATAGTTGTAGATTAAATGCTCATTGATAGATCATTTTCGCAGATGAATTCGATTTGCAATCCGCGCAACATCGTCAATTGGAATCATCATTCGACCATCGCGGTAATCCCAAGGCAGTAAGGTAGGGTCTAAATTACCCTCAAGGATGACAACAATTTGAGTTACTGAACCTGATAGTTTGTCGATAACTAAATCGCTTATCTCCCCTAATTTTTCATTGTGTGAATCGACTACGTCACGTCCCATGACTTCATTTGCAAAAACCGCCATGATATCATGCCTCTTTGGTGTATTGATGTTGTTTCGGTCCTTGAATGCGTCGGTCAACATCACATGGTTTCGATACCGTGACTAAAGTCTTTAGTTCGCTTGATATTCGACATTCCAGATGTCAACCTAGTTTCCATCTTTTGGTAGTATTCTAGCATTTCTGGTGTGACTGTTGGTCTGACTCTGCCGATCGCTTCCTCGAAGTGACTCTTCGTAACTTTCTTTTTGTTGGCTCGCATACATATTAGTGCGGCTTCACGACATACTGCTTCAATATCGGCCCCGGTAAAGCCATCCATTCCTTTCAATACATCTTTGATTGAGAAATTAGACAGTGGCATTCCCTTACAGTGGATGTTGAAGATTGCTTCTCGGGCACCAACATCCGGCGGTGGGACATGTAGGACTCGCTCGAATCTGCCACTACGTAACAACGCTGGGTCAATCATCTCAGGTCTGTTGGTTGCGGCAACAATAATCACCCCGTCAATAGATTCAACACCATCCATGCTGGCTAACAGTTGATTCACGACACGATTGGAAACATCACTGCCATCGCCCGAACTTGATGAGCGCATGTTGGCGATTGATTCGAATTCGTCGAGGAATATTATCGACGGTGACGACTGCTTGGCTTTCTTGAAAATCTCGCGTACAGCACGTTCTGACTCTCCTACCCATTTTGAAATCATCTCTGGACCCTTGATGCTGATGAAGTTCGCTTGTGCTTCATTAGCAATTGCTTTAGCTAGCAGTGTTTTTCCGGTTCCCGGTGCTCCAAACATAACTATGCCTCTTGGGGGCTTGATGCCGAAGTGTTCGAATAATTCAGGTTTGGTCAGAGGCCATTCCACTGATTCTTTGAGCCTTGATTTGACGTCTTCTAGTCCACCGATTTCATCCCAGGTTACTTCTGGGACTTCAACGTATATCTCCCGGAGTGCTGATGGTTCAATATCCTTGATTGCTTGGCGGAAATCTTCCATGCAAACTTCCATTTTCTCGAGAACTTCTGGAGGTATAGTGTCCTCCTCAAGGTCTATTTCAGGGAGATATCTGCGCAAAGCTTTCATTGCTGCTTCTCGAACTAGTGCCGCTAGGTCTGCACCAACAAATCCGTAGGTGTTATCTAGAATCCAGGTAATGTCGAAATCTTCTGACATCGGCATTTGTCTGGTGTGGACATCCATGATTTCGCTTCGACCGTCTCTGTCTGGCACACCAATCTCAATCTCACGGTCAAACCTACCCGGTCTTCTCAAGGCAGGGTCAAGAGCGTCTCGACGATTTGTCGCACCGATGACAACTACATTATCACGTCCTTGCATTCCGTCCATCAGTGTAAGCATTTGCGCAACGACACGGCGTTCTACTTCTCCACTGACGTCTTCACGCTTGGGGCAAATCGAATCAATCTCGTCAATGAAAACAATTGCAGGAGCATTGTCACTAGCGTCATCGAATATTTCTCGTAGTTGTTTCTCAGACTCACCGTAATATTTGCTGATTATTTCTGGCCCGTTGATGCTTTTGAAATGCGCGTTGGTCTCCGTAGCAACAGCTTTTGCAATCATAGTTTTTCCAGTTCCGGGTGGTCCGTGAAGTAGGACTCCTTTAGGTGGGTCTATCCCAAGCCTGCGGAACAGTTCAGGATGTTTGAGCGGCAATTCTATCATTTCTCTGACCTTTTGTAACTGCTGACCGATACCACCGACGTCTTCGTAGGTAATTCCTTCAGATTGGCCGATGTCTTCGTCGTCGATTGCTTCATCCTTGATTACAATGTCTGTATCGTTGGTGACTTTCACGACGCCTTTGGGAGTAGTCTGAACTACAGCAAACGGCAATGCTTCAGCAAACAGTGTCATTCCGGGAATGAATATTCTGTCGCCTTGAACTACTGGACGATTCTGCAATCCTCGACGAGCGAATCCTTCGATGCCAGGGCCGAATTTGACTTTCTGTTTGTTGGCCATAACCGGAGAGATTACGAGTTTCTTACATTCCTCGGCTTCAACCTTAGAGACGGTTACTTTGTCTCTAAGGCTAACACCAGCGTTTTTTCGGATTATTCCGTCGATTCGAATGATTGCCATTTTGTTATCTTCGGGTCTACTGCGCCAGTAAATTGCGGCAGTAGACCGCTTTTCACCTTTGATAAGGACGATGTCCCCGGGTTTTAGATCCAACCCGGAATCGCCTGAAATACGCGCTCTGCCGTGGCCAACGTCTGAGGGAATTGATTTTTCCACCGTAAGTGAGATAGTTTCATTTTGACCTGACATAGTAATCGCTCCTTGCCTTGGCTCGTGCTTTAAGTTTAGTACTTACTGCCCAATCTCCAAGCATTGTGTTCTATTGGCCATGTGATTTAAACCCTCCATGGTTAATTTCAATACATTTTTTTACCCTCTGTGACCATTATATTCAATAATCCGACTTAACTGGCCTAGCCATGGTTCATGTTTTAGAAACGGGATTAGAATTTATCTCGCTGGAAAACCCAAACGGCAAGCCCGCAGTTCGCGGTTATAATATCATCAATGGTCAATTGACTTCGGCCAGTGACGGGGCAGTTTTTACCTCTACCAATCCGGCGTTGTTGGCTGACTGTTTAGGGGAGTTCCCCCTCTCAACCAGAGATGACGTTAGAGATGCGTTGCATGCAGCCCGCCAAGCATTCCCTGCATGGGCCGCAACACCTGCTCCAACACGTGGACAAATAATCGGTAATATGGGCCGCCTCCTCATGGAGCACAAAGAAGCATTAGTAGCATTAGAAACCCGTGAAATTGGCAAAACTCTCAAAGAGTCTGGCGGAGAAATTCAGGAAGCCATCGACACTTGCTTGTTTTTCCAGTCTGAAGGACGCCGTCTTTACGGGCAGACGGTCAATTCTGAGTTGCCCGACAAAGAGTTGTTCACTTATCGGCGCCCACTGGGAGTTTGCGGTATCATTAACGCCTGTAATTTTCCGTCAGCGGTACCATTCTGGAAGATGATTCCAGCAATCATGTGTGGCAATACCTGCGTTTGGAAGAGCCCACAAGATGCCCCTCTGCTATCTTTCGCCCTTGCAAGAATCATGTATGAAGCTGGGCTTCCTGATGGCGTAATCAACTTAGTTCACGGCAAGGGTAGTGGTGCAGGGCAATACCTTGTTGATGCAGTAGACGAAGGTTTGGTCAACAAAATTTCCTTTACCGGATCTACCGGTATCGGCAAGATGATTGGCGAGGTTTGTGGGCGCAACCTAGTCTCCTGCTCCCTTGAGTTGGGCGGCAAGAATCCATTGGTGGTGATGCCAACTGCTGATCTCAATAACGCTGTTGAAGGGGCTTATTGGGGGGCATTTGGGACGGCTGGGCAACGCTGTACTAGCCTAGGCAATCTAATTGTTCACAAGGATATTTACGATGAATTCATGGAAAAATTCATGGCGAAAGTCAAGTCAACAAAAATCGGTAACTCATTAGTTCACAAAGATGTGTTGTATGGCCCGATGTTATCGGCAAAGTATGGAAAAGACTTCCTTGTTGGCGTCGAGATGGCAAAAGCAAGCGGTGCCAAGCAGATTTGGGGCCAAGGCGAGATTACCACCGGCAATATGCCAGAGAATTTCATTGGCGATCCTAGCGAGGGCGTATTCATGTGGCCGCATGTATTCGTTGATGTAACAGAGGATATGGAGTGTTTCCATGAGGAAATATTCGGACCACTGGTAACCGTAGTCAAAGCAGATGATTTCGATCACGCGCTTCACTTAGCAAATGCCAGTCCATACGGATTATCTTCGGCGATATACACTAATGACCGTCTAGAAGCATACCGCTACAAGACGGGGATTAGAGCAGGAATGACCGGTATCAACAATTCAACTACCGGTGCCGAGGCTCACCTACCATTTGGCGGGGTCAAAGGGTCAGGCAATGGCACGAGAGAATCCGGTATTTGGGTAATTGAAGCATATTCCTACTGGCATGCGGTGAATGATGAACTATCTGGAAAATTACAGTTGGCGCAAATGGACGTTGACGAAATTGAGATGGTTGAAGCAGAAGTGGATTGGACACAACTTGCTTGACATCACGCAGCGAATTATTTGGGCTTGATACTATAGTTGATATATCAATAAGACGAGTTAGAAATACAGCCAATCTGTTGCTTAGGTGTTATCATGGTCTCAATCTTCCAACTAGGTCAAGAAAAACCCAGTGCTGCCGACCGTTTGGATAATGCATACATGGAATGCGAAATGATTGCCCGTAACGCATCAAGTTCGTTTTTTAGGTCCTTTAGACATCTCCCTATCCACAAGCGAAAGGCAGTAAATTCACTGTATGCTTTCTGCCGTCGAGTTGACGATATTGTTGACGGTGATTGGTTACCAGATAAGGATTTATCACATCTAAACGAACAGGCAGAAAACCGCAGTATACAATTGTCAATTGACAAGCAATCTGAGCCCCTTAATGACGATGTCAACCACATCAAGAAGCTACGCTCTTTGCTATGGTACAGAATCAACCTTGACAAAATCGAACATGGTGAAACAGTTAACGAACCAATCTTTATTGCTCTATCAGATGTTATCAATAAATTTCCAGTCGAGTTAGATCACCTCAGAGAACTAATTTCTGGGATGGAAGACGATCTCTACTGCGCCAAGTATCAACGTTTTGAAGACCTCCGTCGCTATTGCTATCGAGTTGCCTCAACCGTTGGTTTGTGTTTGGTAGAGATATATGGATACAGCGACCCCAACGCACGCCGTCATGCAGTCGAGATGGGCATCTATCTCCAGATGGTGAATGTATTACGCGACATTCAGGAAGATTTGAGCAGAAACAGAATATATCTTCCAACTGATGAATTAATGAAATTCGGCATCACTGAAGCAGACCTAAAATCGGGTAAACTCTCGTCATCGGTTGGTTGGCAAGAATTCATGCGTCATTACCTCGATCATGTTATGGCACACCGAAAAAATGCCGTTGGTTTACTACCGCTATTGGATAAAGATGCCCGATATTCTCCATCCTTGATGTGCGCCGCATATGATGCAATCTTGGAAGAGGCGATGAAGCGTAACGGCGATGTGTTTACTCGAAGATTAAGCATGAGTTTTTACCGAAAGCTACAATTTGCCTTAGGTATAATTCGCAAACCAAGATTAAATTTTTAGTTTTTCCAAACGCCTAGGCTGTCCCTGAGGGCGGGCTCTAAGTTTTCATGCTCAAAGCGGTAACCAGCCTCAAGTAATCGTGAAGGGACAACTCTTGTACTTTCAGTGGTCAAAGCCACGCCCATCTTACCAAATAATACCCAAATTGCCAATGGCGGTGTCGGTATAAACGCAGGGCGTTTTAGGACCTTACCTAATACCTTAGCAAACTGCTTTTGTTGCACTGGATTTGGCGAAGTCAGATTGTAAACGCCTTCACAATCATCTTTCATTACCAGAAAGTGCGTAGCATAAATTTGGTCGTCCATTGAGATCCAGCTGTAATACTGTTTTCCACGACCAATTGGACCACCTGCGCCAAGCTTTGCCGGGAGCAGCATTTTGCCAAGGGCTCCACCGGTTGCATCTAACACAATACCGGTCCTTAGGTGAACTGTCCTGATACCTGCTGCCTTAGCGGCCTGACACGAATCTTCCCAACGAGCGCACGTGTCAGGCAAGAACCCCTCACCAGCGGTTGAATTTTCGTCGAGGGTTTCGGCTCCTCGTTCACCATACCAGCCAACGGCGCTTGCAACGATGAATGATTCGGGTTTTTTCTTGAGATTAGCAATAGTTTCTGATAATAGAGTTGTGCTGATGGTTCTGCTTTCCTCAATAAGTTTCATGCGGCTTTTGGACCATCGCTTATCGCCAATACCGGCGCCGCCAAGATGAATAATGGTGTCAAAACCCTCGAGCTGCTTGGAATCTATGTCACCGTTGCTGGGTGACCAGAATATTTCTTTGTTATCTGGTTTCACCGTTCTTCTGACTAATCGCCAAACATCGTGCCCACCAGTGTCCAAGAATGCGACCAACTGTCTACCTATCAAACCAGATGAACCGGCAATTAGAATCCTCTTACGTTTAACATTGCTAAACTCCGCATGGCGCTTCAAGTCTCTTTCAAGTCTAATTTCCCGAGCTGTGAACATTCTCGTGAGTCGTTTTTTTATCATCCTACCCGCAACAATGTTGCCCAGAAAACCCATCGGTAATCGGTAGTTGACCTTGTCATGTATCATCACTTTACCATCCGGCATGGTCTCAAATTTGTGAATGTGGTGCCATGATTTGAATGGTCCTTTTAGCATGACGTCTTCGAATGAATGTGGTGGATTGTATGCGGTGTGCTGGGCAACCCAACTCATTTTGATTGGGCCCATTGGAAAGCGGAAGATTCGTTGTGAACCTTCTTGTAAATTGTCATCAGCCCGGACTTCTTCTGCTAGTTCCCA
>DUJJ01000017.1:0-4019 GCA_013329865.1 Candidatus Poseidoniaceae archaeon | reverse complement strand
GTCTTCAAGTGTATTATCGACATGGGTTTTGTGTTCGAACACAATGCTCACATTATCGACTCCTAAATTGCTGGAGGTATGGTTTTAGATTCATTTTTTTCCTTGTATTTTCAGAAGACATGTATCGTATCTTCCCAAATATCGCTCTTTCAGGACCCCAGGCTCGATCGTGTCTGCCTAGCACCCAAAATATGCCGGTGTATGAGTTGGGGTCTCTGCCATCAAGAGCATATTTATCATTAAGCTGAATCATCCAGTTGGCTGCCTCTTCAGGCGTTGAAGCCCATTCGAGAATGCGCTTACCCCACAACATCCGAAGGTAATTGTGAATAATACCGGTCTTGACCAGTTGATTTTGGGCAGCATTCCATATCTCATCGTGGGTCTCGGCATTCTCTATTTGTTCAAAGGTGTAGAGGACACGTTCATCATCTGAGTGCTCTGCAAGAGTTTTTTGTGCCCACTCAGGAATTGATTCGTATTTGTTGTGATTTTCGTTGTGGTGTGCATTGTTAAATCCAAGTTCGCGCCAGGTAATAATTTGGTCGAGGAAACTTTCTACTCCCTGGCTTAGTCCCCACCAACCCTCTCGGGATCCTCTGCGAGCCATATCGATATGCTCGGGAGTCCATTCATGTTGGGCGAGAATTTGTTCAACAATCTCAATCGAAGAGATGTGTCCAAAGTGGAGCCAAGGCGATAATCCACTTACGGCTGGGTTTTCAACACTATTTCTATCGAGGTGATAACGGTCTAAACTGTTGCTTAAGAACGCCGATAATTTACGCTTAGCAGTGGTTCTACCCCCCGTTGCCATTCTGACGGGCTGGACGTCATGGTCTATGTCAATAGCAGAGAGGGCCTTTTTACCCACTGAACCGCCTTCTGAACAGCGCCATAACCATTCGAACGGAGGTAGTTTTACGCTACAGTCTTCCATTATGGAGGAAAACAACTTGTCATCCATCATCAAGTCAGTGTTGTTGGATATTGGTTCTCGGCGTGGCCACGTTTCAGGGCATCTGGTGAAGTTATTGTGGATCCATCTTCTGAATCCGTGAGCTGTTGAGTGTGCACTCTCAGTCCAACTCATTGGAATGACGCCGTTGGAATCAACCGCAAACATCTGGGTTGGAACTGTTTCGCTTGCCGCTCTAATCGCTCGCTGCGGGTAGTATGTTGGGAAGTCATCGCTCACAATTATTTTTGCTCGCTTTGCTATTTGTTTTAACAGTCCGATTGGCCCACTTAATGGAGTTTCGACCCAAGGTATATACCTAATCTTGTTGTCTCTGAATGTCGATATATTCTCCACCATGCCTTGAATCATGAAGGTAGCAATTCGGTCGTTAGCGAATTTGTGGCTTGTTGATATTTCTTCAATTACCAAAAGGGGGACTTCGTGTTCAGTTGCTAATTCAGCGGCATATTGTAGGGAGGCATTGTAATTGTAGCGTCTTGTTGCGATCATCCAGTAGAGTATAAATTCTCCATCTTGATTGATTGGTTTGTCATTAACCAAGCGGATTCGATCGGTAAGATTTGAACTCATACCCTCACCTCATTGTTTTGATGTAGCAGGTAAGGGTATCCTCGTTGTTGTGAATAGTCAGTAGTGGAAAACGGGGTCTGAGTTAGGGCGTTGGTAGCGATAGATTTCATTGCTTCACTGACCCATTGGATGTCATCAAACTGGTCAATACTAACGAATTTTGCTTCATCCACTTCGCTAGCCGCAGTTGGGACCTCGCCAGCTAGTAGTTTAACACTGTAAGCAATGAATACTGCGGGGCCAATGTCAGTGAGATTTTCTCTGATAGCGTAGATACCAGTTACTAGACCTTCGACAGCACACTCTTCTCGTAGTTCACGGAGGGCTGCATCTCTTGGCAATTCACCTTCATCGACATAGCCTTTGGGCAATCCCCAGTGGCCAGAGTATCTTCCAGCGGACTCTTTTACTAACAAAACTCGACGTTTGTCAGTCACCACTGCTGCGACTCCCAAATCACAGCGAACGCTACTCATAGGATTCCTATCAATCTCTGAATAATATAAAGCGGTGTTTTTACGCAGGTTAGAAAGCAAACATGTCATTATAAACTTGACATTTTAGTTAAGGCCATGGAAAGCGGAACCATTGACCCAATGAAAATTGAAGCTGAAGCATTTTTGCCAACCGAATACGGTAACTTTAGAATCCGTGTTATGGTTGATGAGAATGGCTCGGAGCATTCTATCCTATCAGTAGGACTAGAACAAACAGACAGAATACCACTAATCAGGATACACTCAGAGTGCCTGACTGGAGATGCCTTCACATCCCTGAAGTGTGATTGTGGCCCACAACTCAAAGCGTCTATGCAAAGAATACAAGAAGAAGGATGCGGCGCCATACTATACCTCAGACAAGAAGGCAGAGGTATCGGTCTGCATGAAAAAATCAAGGCATATGCACTGCAAGATCGGGGCTATGATACCCTTGATGCAAACTTGTTGCTAAATCACCCACCCGACGCTAGAGACTACAGTTTCTGTGCTACAATGCTAAAGTCTATCGGCATCACCAAAATCAGGTTGATGACCAACAACCCACTGAAAATCAAGGGTATGGTTGACAACGGTATTAGTATCGAGAATCGAATCGAACATATTGAAGGCAGGGGTTCTCACAACGAAGAATATTTATTCACCAAGGCCAAAAGGATGGGTCACATCCTCCCATTCGTTTTTAATGAATAGTCGCTCTCATGGTAAATCGAGGCAGCGACATGACAAAGGAACTCATAGGGCAAATTGCGCCAAACTTCACCCTAGAATCAAGTGATGGAAATAACGTTTCCCTTGCTGACTACGATGACAAATGGAAAGTATTATTTTTCTACGCAAAAGATGGCTCTCCTACTTGTAAAAGAGGCTGTTTGAATTTTAAGGAACAATATGACTTGTTTCAATCGCTCACTCCGCCAGTTGAGATAATCGGCATCAGTGAGGACTCAGTTGAAGATCATCGCCGATTTAAGGAAGAACTAGACTTACCGTTTCCACTCTTGAGCGACCCAGAAAGAGAAGTATCAATCGCCTATGGTGTGCCAATATTCCTCGGTAAATTTCCAGGTAAATCCTCTTTTTTAGTTGGTCCGGACAGAAAAATTCACTATTGTTATGACTGGTTATTTAGGCCTCGCCGGCACGTAGCGAAAATCCTCAACACCCTGAGTAAACTATCCGGAGAGTGAGAGTATGGACTGGGTAGAACTTTTTGAAGAGGCTGGTCTGACCGATAGAGAAGCAAGGTCACTGGTCTTGCTATCTTCGTCAAAAGAGCTGAAAGCCAGTGACTTAGCAAAAAAACTAGGTACCAACAGGCTCGATGCATACAATTCACTGTCCAGATTAACCCAAATTGGCTTGGTTAATGTTACAGCAGACCGACCAATGAAGTTCTCTTGTTCGTCCTTGCCAGTGTTATTCAAGAAGTTGATTAAAGACCAAAAATCAAGGATTGACAGGACTACTAAAGCATTTGAAAATATCATGTCTGGAGCCTCAGACGATGCCTTGGAAGCTGATAATGGTCAACAGGAAGCAAGTGCCAAGTTTGCTGTGCTTAAGGGGCGAGACCACATTCAGAAAAGAATTGGTGAATTGGCCAACGAGGCTGATGGACAACTCGTCCTGTTTCTGGGCAAGTATGGCATTTTACATCTGTGCCGGTCTCCATCCATTGATGAAATTAATTCCGCTGCTGAACGAGGCGTAATCGTGAAAGTGTTAGCTCAACTTGACCGTCGGACTTTAAAATTCTTTGACCAGTTAAACGATTCTATTGAAATCAGACATTCAGATGAAGTCAATTCTCTGGGGGTCCTAAAAGATCAAAGTGATGTAATCCAATTCCTGTTTGTTGAGCAAAACCCGGTTGGCAGAGGTAGAGAAGACGCCGCACTCGTTGTCTCATCAGAGGTATTTGCCTCATCCCATTATGAGTTTATGATGGCGATTTGGAA
Organism: Candidatus Poseidoniaceae archaeon; assembly: GCA_013329865.1. Taxonomy (GTDB): domain Archaea; phylum Thermoplasmatota; class Poseidoniia; order Poseidoniales; family Poseidoniaceae; genus MGIIa-L1; species MGIIa-L1 sp8725u. Next base: position 9 of record DUJJ01000017.1, on the reverse strand, counting down.
CAGAGCAGT
>DUJJ01000058.1:5209-10127 GCA_013329865.1 Candidatus Poseidoniaceae archaeon | reverse complement strand
TATGATTCGCGCAGCTCCTGATTTGCTGCCATGCAAGCCTCAACATCTGATGGTCTGTCAGACAGCGGTTCGGTCTGATTGAGATGAGCGATTAACGGCTGAATATTAGATAGGTTAACCAGCCCCCATCCAGTTTGTGTACAGGGCATTACCGGTGATATGGGCATGGTTCCAGACGTTGGGTCCCAACCAAACTCGGGATACCACGCAGAGAGATTGATTGCTTGCCTAACATCTGCGTTGGATACGGAAAAGTTGTCCCCATCAACCAGCATCCCACCACGTTCCTCAGACGCACCAGAACTTGAATCTGCGAACTCGTGTCGCAAACTCTGCAATACAAAGGAGATTATTCCCGCAGTCCGTGGAGTGGCGAAGGAGGTCCCTGATGTCTCATGATATCCATCTATGTCATCATGATTTGGAAGATACTGGGTCCAGTCAGCAGAAATATCTGGATAAGAGCCCGACATTATCTCTTTCTGGTCATCACCTTCTTCTGCATAACCGGCAATACCGATTGACCATGGCGGTCCAGCCGTTGCGTCTTGAATTGCCGGAGATGGTGAATTATCCGCAGCACCAGTGTGTAACTTGTTGTGGTCAACTACTGCCACTCTTGTGGCATCTTCTATTCCGGGTACTGGAACGGAGCCAATGGCACCAAATGAGGTAGATATTACGTCAACTAAAGGCTGGTTTGCCGCCGCGAGAACTGCGCTATCGGAAAAGCCCTCAACAAAGAAAATCACCGCATCTGGATTAGCATCGATAACTGACCCGGTAACTGCGGTTCCGTGTCCATCTGAGGGATCATCCAAAATCAGGACACCCCCATCACCATCAGGCGAAGTCCCGATAATTTTTGTGCCTGGGAAATAAACGATATCGGCGGTTGTCAGATTATCCCAGCAATCCTCACGGTCAGCTTCATATCGCTCCTCCCAGGTCCCGTTGAAAGTTAATTCACATACCCTGTTGACACCTAAGTCATTCAACAACCATTGAGGATAAGTATCGTTGGTCCTGAAGTGATCGTGATATACATTGATTCCAGTGTCGATCGGTGCGACGACTGAAAATGCGCGCCATTCGTCTGAAGAGACCAATTCCACAGAACTGGACACACTCTTCTCGCTTGGTGAGTAAGCAATCGCCAAGAATATCGCGCTAATTAGCAGGGATGCGATGAGTAATGTTGCCAGAAGATTCGTTGATGAATCATCAGGAATCAACTCTGCTTCAACAGCCTCCGCCATGAAGTTGCCTAACACAGTACTTAAATCAATATAACTAACCGTTGGACTATTGCTAAACTCTCCATTGGGTATATTGAAACACGATAGAATCCTGCGTGAGAACAATGGGCGATATACCGACTGAACATCTCCCATTTCCTATACCCTCACGGAATCATTCGCTCTCGCAAGAATGGCGTAATCTAACCTTCATGCACTGGGAAGTTGACATCAATAAATTACAAGCACATATCCCAGATGGATTAGAAATTGACACTTATGGTGGCAAAGCCTATGTTGGCGTCGTCCCATTTATCATGAAAAATGTCCGACCTAGATGGTTTTGGCCAGTCCCGTTCATTTCGACATTTCCTGAGTTTAACGTCAGGACATATGTGAAAAAAGACGACATTCCGGGAGTATTCTTTCTCACCTTGGAGGCGAAGAGCGTCATTACCTGCAGTTATGCAACCAAAGCATACGGGCTGCCATACAATTACGCTAAAGGTAATGTTGTCAAGCAGGACGATGCTGTAAGTTGGCTAAGCCAAAGAAAATCGGGCAACATGAAATTAGCCGGTAACACGACAATATCAGGGACAAATACTAATGCTCAGGCGGGTAGTTTGGAAGAATTCTTGTTCGAGAGGTATAGCCTTTACACCTGCAAAGACGGTTCGATAATGCGAGGTTATACCCACCACAAACCCTGGGATTTCTGCTCGGCAGAGGTTACATTGACCAACAATTCACTTACGGAAAGTTTTGATTTTGGTATAGCTGATTATACGAGACCCGATTTGATACATTATTCGGATGGTGTCGATGTAAGGACTTATTCTATAGAAATAGCAGAGCGCATTGGCAAAGACATAAACAGAGACTTCCTATTTCTGGATGGAGACTGTGGCTTGTGCCACAGGCTAGCAAAATTCATTGATAATCGAAGTTCGAGAAATGCTAACCTTGGATATCGGCCCAATACTTCTGAGGATGCGCAGAATGTGATTATGACGTTGCCGAAGAAATTTATCGCCGCAGATACGGTTTACCTGATTAGAAATGGGAAACCATTCATGAAGTCTAGTGCCGCAATAAGATGTCTACTATACATGAAATGGTACTATCGAATGTTCTACCCAATTTGTTGGCTTGTTCCGCTGCCACTGAGAAACTTTGCCTATAGCTTAGTAGCAAAATACCGACACAAAATTTTCGCAAAACCAAAAGTATGCACATTTAGAATTGATTGAGCAACTTTTTCCTGGCATTACGCCGCCGTGTTGAAATGCCAAACACCACAGGCGCGGTTATGGGAGCGGATAGCCAGCGGATGGTCTGGATCGATTTGGAAATGACTGGTTTGGATGTATCCAAAGAATCAATCATTGAAATAGCGACAGTGATTACTGATAGTGAATTAAATATTTTAGCTCAAGGACCAAACTTAGCGATAAGCGTCTCAGATGAGTTGCTTGAAGGTATGGATGATTGGAATACTACTCACCACAACAAGAGTGGACTGGTCGACAGAATCAGAACAGACGGTGTTAGCCTAGCAGATGCTGAACAGAGCACTTTAGAATTTCTTAGAGCATGGGTTGAACCAAACTCAGCACCATTATGCGGCAATAGTGTTTGGAATGACCGTCGGTTCTTGGACAAGGAAATGCCATTGGTGGCCGACTATCTTCACTACCGGATGGTCGATGTTTCGACGGTCAAGGAATTAGCGCGTCGGTGGTATCCAAAAGTTAAGCGCTATCGCAAAAAATCATCGCATCTAGCGCTTGACGATATCCTAGAATCAATCGAGGAATTGCGATACTTCAGAAATGAGATATTCAGCCAATCAGAGTGATTGCCGCCAGTTTTTTTCTGTTGGTGAAGCACCTTTTGCTAAAGCGAGTATTTGTGCCGTTACCGCAATAGCAATCTCTTCTGGTGATTCTGCACCAATATTCAACCCAATTGGGCAAATTACGCTGTCAAGCTGGTTGCGGTCGATGCCGTGCTCAATTGCCGCACGGGTAAATGATTGCCATTTGCTACGACTACCGATGACTCCAATACGCGGAAAGTTTCGACCGTCTGGGTTAATTCCACCGGCTTGGCATAATGTCAGTAAGCCGAGCAGTCTCGCTTGATCTTCTGACCAGTCATGCCCAAGTAATAGTATGTCGGAATAACGGCTCATTGAGTCAGCAGATTCTGCTGCGAGGAAATCTTCAACAGATGTATGGAGTAGTTCGGTTGCGTTTGGAAACAAATCTGTATTGCAGTATTCCAACCTAGAGTCAGTTACAGAATAATTCCAATTCAATGATTGAATTGTAGTTACTAAGGCGCTAGCGCAGTGACCTCCACCCATCAACAAAACGTGCGGTGGTGGAATAATTACTTCTAGTGACACCGTAACTCTACCTCCACACAGTGAATCAAGTGGTTGTACTTCATAGCCCTTCGCTCCCTTGTTTAAACCAAAAGTAAGCACTTCTCCAAATGGTTCAAAGTGCTCAGCCATCAATTCATTACATCGGTTCAGAACTTTAAGTTCAAGCCCAGCACCGCCAATAGTACCGTGAAATCCGTCGGTATGTTCGGCTATCGCTAAGCGAGCCCCTACTTTCCCTGGAACACTGCCAGAGGTTTTAACCACGCTTGCCATGACGATTCTTTTTCGGAGCGCTAAATGATTGACTGCCCATGTTAGTGTTTGCTTCGTCATGGTTTATCCTCCAAATCTTCACACATACCATTTACGCATCAAAGTTCAGTAAAGAACGCTGAATTTTTGGCAAGTTCTACTAAATCTGCAGGAGTATCCAAGTTCAAGGATAATAACCCGCCGGTTATTTCAACCGAATCAAAGTGTATTAATTCTCGGAGGACTGCGTCATCGCTTGCTGATAAAATATCAAGTAAGTTATTTTTTACTAACAACACAGGATGGCCTCGCTTGCCACCCTCGGCTAAGCATGAAGACATTGGTTGAGTCAATAATTGGCGGAGGTGGTTTGCCTTCCAACCCGGGCGGTCTATGGGAACCATAACTAATTTATTCGGAACCCTACCTAACTCAGCAATAATCGTATTCAAGCCGAGTTTCAAACTACCAGTCCTACCGGTTTCCGGTGTTTTATTTACCACTACAGTGGCCCCGTTTGAATTAAGTAAAGCATCAAATTGGATATTGCGGTTGACAACTATAATTATTGGGTCGCAACCGACAGATTGCAACTTTTCTACCGTGATTGTTAATATGGCTTTATCATGAACTTTTACCATCGCTTTCGGTTGCCCGAGGCGTTCACTCAACCCGCCACTGAGAATTACTGCGGGCGTCGAAGCTGCCAAACAATCACCACACAATCCGGCTAGAAATCTTTGGTAATCTCGCGCCCGATTATCATGCGTTGAACCTGCGACGAACCTTCGTAAATCTGCATTACTTTTGCTGCCCTCATCAGACGTGCAACCGGGTATTCTTCTGAATAACCATAACCACCGAAAACTTGCACGGCATCGGTTGAAACTTCCATAGCCGTATCAGCAGCAAACCGTTTTGCATGGGCGGCAGACTCTGTATTTCGGATACCTTCATCTGATTCATAGGCCGACTTCCAAGTTAACATTCTTGAGGCTTCAATTTTTGTTTTCATGTCTGCCAACATGAATTG
>DUJJ01000058.1:3044-4810 GCA_013329865.1 Candidatus Poseidoniaceae archaeon | reverse complement strand
TAAGATGCACGTGCTAGACCTGTCGCATGAGCAGCAATATTGGGTCGACTAACATCGAAGGCTTTCATCGCATTCATCCAACCACCAGACTCGCTACCACCGACCAGTTGATCCTCTCCGACCCTTACATTGTCAAATACAATCGAGCGTGTGTCCGAGCATCTCTGGCCCATGTTGACTTCCTTTTTGCCTAAGGAAAATCCTTCAGCATCACTTTCAACAATAAACCCAGACATGCCTCGGTAGCCGGCATCTGGATCAGTTTTTGCTAACACAAAAAAGAAATCAGAGTAACCTGCGCCAGTTATCCACATTTTCTCCCCATTGATAATGTAGTCATCGCCGTCTAAAATCGCCGTTGTTTTACATGCAGCAACGTCTGAACCAGCCCCTGGTTCAGTAACTGCATAAGATGCTAAATGACCCTGTTCAGCAACTCTGCGCAGCCAGATTTCTTTCTGTTCTTCAGTCGCTCCCGTGATGAGTGGCGCACAGGCTAGTGCAGTGGCATAGGCTGCGGTAGCAAATCCGGGGTCACCCCACGCTAATTCTTCGTTAACCAACACTTCTTCCAGACAGCCTAAACCCATACCGCCGTATGCTTCTGGTATGTGTAAATTCAATATTCCTAAGTCATGTGCAGCCGCAATCGCAGCTTTTGGATACTCGGATTTTTCATCCCATTGTTCTGCATTAGGTCTGATTTCATCCAACGCAAACTCGTGCGCTAGATCTCTCAGTCCTTCTTGCATATCGTCAAGTTTGAAGTTGACCATGGCAACCCGATACGGTGGAGGGTTAAGATTTCATGGTTTAGAAACCAACTCTCCGGAAATATTCACAGACCGCTAAGAATATGAAATAAATCACAATCAAAATGATTCCTTCCCACTTTCTGAACTCGTATGATGTCCGCATCAACAACAAAGCAACGGCTGTGCTGATTATCGATGCTGGTAGGATCACCAGCATTATCATGTCCGAGCCAGCATCTGTGAGATATAGTGGGTGAACTGTTGATGCAATACCGATTGACAACAACGGGTCTGTGATATTAGAGCCAATCAAGGTACCAATGGCAACACCCTGTGAACGCTTGGCAGCCATGAAAGCAATTGTTAATTCGGGTAAAGAGGTGCCTAAACCGGACACAACAGTTCCAATTATCGAGTGAGGAATGTTCATTTCATAAGCCAGGTCGCTGGCATTCACTACTAGGTGATGAGCGGCAAATACAGCAAGTGCTAAACCAATAAAGACCATAACAAAGTATGCTGCTCCTGACCAAGACAGGCTGCGTAATTCGATGGACTCAGCCTCTCCGCTTGATTCCTCATCCATAATCTCTTTTCTATTGTAAAGCAGCCAGCCGATGTATACTACGTAAAGGCTGGAAAGAATAATTCCCTCGAGTCTAGTTATGCCTTCATCGCTGATTAAGAAAAATGTCATTAACAGAAGTGATAGCATCATTATAAGACCATCTCGATTTAGCCATGAAGGTCTAATTTTCAGACCTTTAACCAAAGCAACAAAGCCAAGAATTAGGGTTATTTGCACCAGAACCGAACCAAGGATGCCCCCAATCGCAAAGTCCGCTACCTCCTTATTCTCAGTAACATTCAACGCAGAAGTGGATGTGACAAGTATTTCTGGGAGTGAAGTTCCTATCGACACAATCGTTAATCCAATCACCACTTCAGGTATGCCACCTCGTCGAGCAAGACCTTTTGCACCCTCAATAAAGAAGTCTGCAGAAACCACCA
>DUJJ01000058.1:0-2654 GCA_013329865.1 Candidatus Poseidoniaceae archaeon | reverse complement strand
TTGGTTGATAAAATCTGACTACCGACTAGTGCTAGAAATAAAGTCGCTAGAATAATTAGGGTATTGAACTGCAATAATTGTGGGATTCCCATCAACTTGCCGTCCTGCGCCATGGCTAGCCTAGACTGTATGAGTTATTCACCATTATGATACACTAACCTATGTAGAAATACGAATAAAACCTCAGTATTTGGTGGGGTTATACATGTAGGACTGGTGTCCTAACTGGTTGGAACCGTTTTCATCGTATTCATCTCTCACACATCAATCAATATTCCTAGTTGTGCAGTTTAATGACGGTTTAATCACTAGAGGGTTAATTGATAATTTTGACGCAATTCTAGCTGCAAGTCTGCACAGAATCTCAGGTAAATCTCCACTTTAATCTCAGTGATGTAATTGAAAAACTCATTGCTCTTGGACATACCATGTCCGAGAAGCGAGTCGTGCGGAAATTGAAGAAACTAGCCGCGCGCATAAGTGCAAAAATTGAGTCGGTAAGAGACGAAATGGATGACTTAGAAATTGAATTCGAACTCATCCAACAGCACATCAATAAATTAGAGATTATGGCAAAAAACCAGCCAGTTGCAAATGATGAGATTACCGTCACAGTCGAGGAAGAAGAAGCAGATCTTGATTTGGAAAATTCCAGTGCCGTTCCGGCACCCAAGAAATTTTGACTATTGCTCACTCAATGATTTTGCTAATCTTTGCGCAATCAAATCCCCAACCAAACTACAACTAGCGTCTCCGCCTAAGTCATAAGTTAGTTGTTTACCCTCAGATAGATGAGCAGAGACACTCTGTTCAATGGTATTAGCAACATCGAGAATCTCTGTGTTACCATGTTTTCTTCCCAGCCAGTCCATCATCATTTGAATGGAATTGACCGAAGCAATTGGATTGACTTTATTCATTCCAGCATACTTTGGTGCTGACCCGTGAACTGGTTCGAAAAAGGCATGGTCATCTCCAATATTCCCAGACCCAGCCATACCCATGCCTCCTTGCAAGACAGATGCAAGATCGGTTGCAATATCGCCAAACATATTCGAAGTTACAACTACATCATAATGTTCAGGTGTTCGAGTTAGCCATTGGGTGAATGCATCAATGTAACCATAATCTGTAGCAATATTTGGATAGTTATTGGCAACACTATCAAATGTCCTGCGAAACAACTGGCAGCCTCGGGTAACGTTGCTTTTGTCGATACATGATACTCGACTAGTTCCGTCTAACGGCGCTCCACTGCGCGTCTGGCAAATCTCAAATCCCATCTTGACAAGCCGTTCAGTACCGTGTGAGGAAATTGGTCTTGGGTCGTAAACTACCTCGCCTTTTAGATCTGGGAACTCGACATCTGGAATCGCGTATTCAGGCATTCCTTGTGCACGGTTAGACGCTCTTTTTAGTAGCGAATGGTAAAGCCCCTCAGTGTTTTCGCGCAGAATTGTCATGTCCACCATTTCAGGCTCCCATATTTGTCTGAATTTACCGTGAACCTTGTGCATTACCCCGTCGAATAATTTGACTGGTCTAACATTTGCATACAAATCAAGACCTGACCTGAGTCCAAGTATAACCGAGCCACCAGCAAGGTCTCCATTCGGTAAGTAGGCGCCAGGATGGCCGATCGCCCCAAGGAATATGGCATCTGCCTCATCACGACAGAACTCAAAAGACCCTTCTGCCCACTCCTCGCCGGTTTGTTGGTAGTTTTGCCCGCCGCAGGCAATCTCAGTAATTTCAAAGCCAATATTGGTGTTTTGACTGATAGTATCGAGGATTTTTCGGGCTTCTAGAGCAACTTCTCGCCCTGTTCCGTCGCCAGGTAGTATCGCAATGCGGTAGTCGCTCATGATTGGTCCACCAGCCACAGGTAAATGAACGACACTGTTTATCGCCGACAACCAAAAATGAATCAATTATTACCTGATTTTTAATCACAGGCAAGATGTTCTCAGCACGTCAATTACATGGTCTACAGATGGTATTGTATGATTTTCTAGTGGTGGGGAAAATGGCACCGGCGTGTCTAATGCTCCAATAACGCAAGGAGCAGACTCGAGGTGATAAAAACAGGATTCTAATATGCGACTTTGGATTGTATGACCGAGGCCTCCACTCCATTGTCCTTCTTGCAAAATTACCATCCTGCCAGTGCGAACAACAGACTCAATGCAGGTTCCTGCATCAAACGGAATCAATGTTCGCAAGTCGATGATTTCCACCTCGATATTGTCCTGAGATAATTTTTCAGCGGCTTGTTTGGCAACGTGAATCATTGCACCCCAGGTGATTAGCGTGACATCTCGGCCACCACGAATCACCTCTGCAATACCGATTTTATAGCGGCGATTTTCGGCTACCGCATTGTTAACAGGTTCTGTTTCGACTTGTTGATTGATATTATCTCCCCAACCTGTTAAACCACCACGCAGACCATACAATCCGATGTGTTCGAGCATGATTACTGGATCGTTTATTGCCGCAGCTTCAACCAGTAAATCATAAGCATCCTGCGGCGTTCCAGGAGCGAGGACGATTATTCCAGGGTCGTTGGCAAACCAGGATTCTATCATGTTGGCGTGAAACGGCCCTGAGCGAGTTTTGGCTCCTAGTGGTATTCTTATGGTCATCGGACAATC
>DUJJ01000043.1 GCA_013329865.1 Candidatus Poseidoniaceae archaeon | reverse complement strand
TGTGACAGTGAAGTTACTACCACTAATATTCCGTTCCAGCCACAAGTTGTTGGAGCAACAGGTCTAGCAATTTCTGGAATTATGGATCTTACAAAGGCCGGATTCGCTGCCGCTGCAATCAACAATGAGTTGACCTCATTCAGTGCTGGCAAAGTAACAGCCGAATGGGTGACAAATACCATGGCAGGTGGCTATGTCAACTTACCGACAGTAACCGATGGTGAAACATTGGATCCAGCAAATGCTTCGATTGCGATTGGTGAGAGTTGGTACGATCAGTTTGACGCATTCTTTGCAGCAACGAACCAGTCCGGTATGAACAACATGCCAGGATTCCCTCCTACTGTAACCTATACTCAAGCAATCCAAGGACAGCAAGCTCAAGTCGGTGCAGTCACCTTCGCCGGTAACGCATCAATTACCGACCTGACTTATGCATTCGACTCCGCAGTAATGCCAACTGGTGAGGACGTTTCCCTCAGTGGAATGGTTGGTGTCATGGTCCTTTCGGGTCACTGCAATGCATTCCCAACCGCAACCTATGATCAAGTAATGGCTGATGCAGGTGCTGGCTTTGCCAATGTAGGGACTATGCAAAGAGCCAGCATCTGGGGCTACACTGTCATGGCAAGTGAGACAATGCCAGACGTCAACGCAACAATCGCTAACGACTTTGCAGTTTGTTTTGGTATAGGTGGTATGTTTGCTAACGTGTTCGGCGGTGGCGACGATGACTGGTTTACTGACACATCTGGAACTGCTGTCGATGCATCTACTCGTTTGATGAACTACCTCGGGGTTGACATCGATAATGCCGTTGCGATGAATCTTCTGTTTGGTGGACAAGGTGACGCAACGCCAACTGGCATACTTGCAACCAATGCAGTTGGTGATGAATCCGCTACAGCATTCGGTGTTGCAACATTCATCGGAATGGACGCCGCAACAGCAATGTCCACCTACAACTTAGATACGGCACAATATGGTGCAATCGCAACATGGGTTGGCGGCTGGTTAGGCAGTCAGACTGCTCTTCCATTGGTGCTGCTGGGTGGTAGCGGAACAGTAACTGCTGAGGAATTCGTCAATATAACACTCGGTGGCGAAGACCCGATTAACGGCGGCTACCTGACATACAGCCTAAACATGGGCGGCGCATGGGGCGTTTTGGGTGCCTCAGCCGGAGCTCCTCCAGTATCAGTTGCCCCTGAGGTAGCTGGAAATCTGCTATACGGGCCACTAGGTATTACCACCAGAACTGGTTCTGGCTTATTCCTCTATGGTGAATTGTTTGGACAGACCCCGCCGATTGATTTGGCAACCATGCAACCAGGCGCACCTATGCCTTGGGATGAGGCGGCAATTGGCGCAATCTATGGCATTGATGCTAACGCAGCTGCTGCCCTAAGGTCGCTACTCAGAGATGCCATTTACGACGACTTCGTCCCAGACTTCTTGCTGGGATTAGGTAGCGATGGTCCTTACAAGACTCAAACTGTCAATGAGTGGTTGTTTGGCTGGAGAGACCCAGTTAGCGCCTTCGTTGCTGGTGACATTACCGACCCAACACTGGGCTGGACCAAGTTGGAAACCAATCAGACTTACTACGGCTCTGGCGGCGTATCTACTGGACCAGCTACCACCTACACAATCTGTACTGGACACAACTCAGACTGCGACAAGGGCGAAACATTGCTCGAGGATGGCTCCAACGAACTACCATGGCACAACACAGAAATGATGATGGCCACTTTTGGCCTAATTGGTGTTGAGACTCTCGACGAAACCACCGGTGGTTTCCTAACTGGCGATGGTGACAAGGTCGATGCAGGTGGTTACGCAATAACGGATGTTGTTTGTTCTGGAACCAGTAAGGTCAAGAATATTCCAGTAGACGACTGCACAGCATCAGTTGACCCAACCACTAGGCCGATTACTGCGAAACTCATCAAGTCATTTAGCCTAGTTGATGCAATGACACCGGCTCTACCAGTTTACTTCGGCACTGAAATCAATATGCAGGCAGAACAGTTGTCTGGCTTGATTATTGCCGGTGACTCTACCTCGACATTCTACCTTGACATGAGAGGTCCATACGACAGAGCCACTGCACCAACTATGGATGACTTGCAACCAGTGTTCCAAATCGTCCAGTCCTCAGAGATCGAAGGTGATGATGCAGAAGCAATGGAGAGTTCAATTGTAACCAACCAGAATGGGTTAACCTACTGGACTAACTTTGACGTCCCTACAGACTACATCGCACTACTACTGCTACTGGGCACAGTCTCCTGTCTAATCCTTGGCGTCATTGCTCTGGGTAACGACGAAGAGTGAAGCTAGTTTTTGATTAAACTGGTAAACTGCAGCATAGGTTGAGCGAAAGCAACAGCACTCACCTTTGAAATGTTGAATCGCTCTGGTGGTATCATGGCCAAACGAGTTCTCCTAGTGCGTGGGGGCTCCCTTGGTCGTAATACTGGGCTAGGAGCAGCTCACCATAATCTCGTAGATTTGCTAGAAAACGGCAAAATCGAGGGCTGGGAACTTGCCGGTGTATGCGAATATCCGCTCGAAAAAACCAAAAATCCAATTTCTCGAATTTGGCAAAGATGGTCCGCTCATCCTCGTCGCATAGCAAAAGAAATCAATCGCCTAGTCCGCAATAGCCAGTGCGATCTTGTGCACATAACTGACCAGGAACAAGCTCATTTAATGCCGCAAAATTGTCCGGTTCCCGGAGTGATTACAATTCACGATTTGTTTCATTTATTTCCCGCACGGTTGCAATTCAGTGATGAGGTAATTGCCGTCGGTGATACCAAACCGGGAATAGTTAGACGTCGAGATTTGCACAAACTCAAGGCTGGTATTAACCGAGCCAATCATTTACTATGCAACTCAAAACACACTCTTGATGCCGCCATGCAGCACTTTCCGAATGTCGCATCTAGACCCTTGCCTCTTGGTATAGATTCAGCAAAGTATCACCCAGATAATAATCAACTAATCCAACTTGAGTTACCAGATAAGTGCAATCTTTTGGTTGTTGGCAGTAATGATCCACGGAAGCGAATGAAATTCTTGTGTAAGGTGATTGCTGGTCTACCAGACGATATTAGCAGTCAAATCCATATTCATCATGTTGGTAACTCGTCAGCAAATTCTGGGTTGCCAGCAATATCTGAGATGATAAAACATCACGGTTTGGACAATTGGACTATTCATGGCTCTTCGGTATCTGATGAGTATTTGATGACGCTACGTCTGAGGTGTGAAGCATTACTATTTCCATCGGTAAGCGAGGGATTTGGCTATCCGCCTATTGAATCGATGGCGGCTGGCATGCCAGTTGTATGTGCAAATCTACCCTCCCACAATGAACTGATGCCAGATGGTGCATGTATACCAGCAGATGATGCTGACGCTTGGTCCCTCGCCATACGTTCGGTTGTCGAAGATTATCAATCAAGAAAACCCCACCAAAGAGAGCCCCAATTGAATTTGATAGAGCACGCAAAAAACTATGACAATACCGTTTTTTGTCACAAAGTAGGTGAATATTACTCTTCTATCATAACATAGGGTTACCATGGAAATTTCACATTCCAAATAATGCCGTCAAATAGTATACATTGAATTCCGAGTAAAACCGTGCCAAGTAGCATCACTTTAGCACCTTCAAAACCATCCTTGTATGCAGAATATGCGAGTAGACCAAACATGATGTTGCCAATACAGACAAGTGTAAGAATTCCGATAACCAACAATGGCGTCCATGAAAACTCGTTGTTAAGATGGAAGAGGGTGCTTTCAAGCCACAGCATCGACGGAATCAGAAATAGGGAATATGCGACGAAAAGCCTGTTTGTGCCCATGCCATCAGGCTCATCTTGCCATGGCCAACGTAATTGTTCAACCACAGACAAGTCGGCCCGATACAAAATAGTCCACCAATAGATTAGCCAGCCAAAGGCGGCCACAAACATCCACGGAACTATGTATTTTATCCACGATTCAGGTATCCCTCCCCAAAGAGCCATTCCATCATCAGCTCTGGCAACACCGTAGACATATGATAGTAGAACAAGAATGCCACAAACTATCACATAGATGCGAATGAATTGGCGAGTAATCTTCATCGCTCAGGGGTCATTATACTCCGCTTAAATGCTTAATTGATGTGAATCCAGCGATACGCATTATTCATGAACATCTTGTTATTCGCCCACACCATGCAACCAATCCAACGCGTAGCAATAGTCGGGGCCGGCAACATGGGTTCAGGTATAGCTCAGAAGTCTGCCCAAGAAGAATTTGATGTGCAAATGGTAGACAGAGAGCAACAATGGGTAGACCGTGGGCAGAGTATAATCGCTGATTTTCTGGGCGAGGCAATCGGCAGGCGTATTTTCACGGAGCAACAAGTTGCCGAGATTAAGGCGCGCATCACCGGCGTTGTTGGGGTAGAGAAAACCGCAGAAGATACCGACTTAGTTATCGAAGCAGTATTCGAGGATTTTGATGTCAAAACTGCAGTCTTCCAGACTCTGGATGCAGCATGCGGGGAAAAAACCATACTAGCATCTAATACCTCCTCGCTTTCGGTTAACGAACTAGCAGAGGCAACTGGAAGACCTGATCGATTTGTCGGCTTGCACTTTTTCTATCATCCAGCAAAAAACCGGTTGGTAGAGGTTATTCCGGCTGCATCAACCAGCCAACAGACCATTGACAGAGTTGTCCAATATTGTAAGATGCTCGGCAAGGTAGTTATCGTCTGTGGTGACCGACCAGGATTTGTTGTCAACCGATTCTTTGTGCCATGGCTCAATGAGGCCTGCTTACTACTCGAAGAGGGTCATGGAACCGCTGCACAGATAGATGCGGTTGCGCGCAAAGCGTTCAGGATTGGTCTTGGACCATTTGGTCTGATGAATCTCACAGGCCCACCAATTGCGCTGCATTCAACCGATTACTTGGCGGAACAACTGGCGACGCCACGATATACAGGGGCGGCTAATCTGAGGCAACTTGTCAGCGCAAACAATCAGTGGGAAATTGATGAAAATGAATCATATTCTGAGGAGCAATTTGAGCAGATTTCACGCCGCCTATACGGCGTGGTGTTTGGTGTTGCAGCCCAGATTGTTGATGAAGGGGTATGTTCCATAGAAGATGTCGATCGTGGGGCTAAGGTAGGTTTGCGATGGGCTCGAGGGCCGTTTGAACTAATGAATAAGGTGGGCGTTTTGCAGTCGTTTGAAATGGCGCAGGAATACCTTAAATTATGCCAAGACGAGGAAGGTAACAGTAACTGGCAGATTCCAGAATTTTTTGTAAAGCAGGCTAACCGTAATGACAACTGGGCTTTTTCTTACGTCGATACTGACATAAGTGACGGAATTGCAACAATCACCATAAATCGGCCAGAAGCAATGAACGCATTGAATGAGACCGTAATAGCGCAACTCGGTAGCGCAGTTGATGCTGTCAACAATAACGATGAGGTTCACACTATGGTTTTGGACGGTGCAGGAAAAGCTTTCATTGCCGGCGCAGATGTAAAATTCTTTGTTGATAAAATAAGGTCCAACTCAATCCCTGATATTGTTGATTTCACTAGCAATGGGCATAGAGTATTAAATTCGATTGAGCATTCTTCCAAGACCACGATTGCTCTCACGACTGGTCTGGCACTTGGGGGCGGTTTGGAGTTAGCCCTGTGTTGTGACTACCGTATCGGAACGCGCAGGACACAATTTCGCTTCCCGGAAACCTCTATCGGCATTTATCCGGGTCTCGGTGGTTCGCAACGCCCGGCTAGAATTTCTGGTATCCCGTTAGCGAGATGGGCGGTATT